>NZ_KB895829.1:0-243185 GCF_000374985.1 Micromonospora sp. CNB394
CCCGCCGGCCTCGGCCGGGCACCCGACCGCGCTGCTGCGAACCCGGGGCGGACGGAGAGGCGTCGGTCCGGACGTCGACGCGGCACGTCCGGGTCTCCCCGACAGCACTATCGCCCAGGGGAATGGCCTGGTGGGCCGCCTGGGACTCGAACCCAGAACCTAAGGATTAAAAGTCCTCAGCTCTGCCATTGAGCTAACGGCCCGTCGTGCCATCAGGCTACCCGATCACCCCGACTCGGGTTGATGTCCGCCGGGGCGCCAGATCGCTGCCGATGGCGGTCCGCTCCCCGCCTGGCCGCCGGTGTCGGTCCGAGGCGGTCGATGGCCTCGTCAAGGCTCCACACGGCGGGCGCCGCCGTGACGATGACGTCAAGGCCGGCCTCGGCTGCGGTGCCGAGCACGGCCGGGGTGTGCGAGGCGAAGTGCTTCGTCATGAGGGCGTGCCGTTGGGCCTGCACGGAGGAGCTGACCCTTGGGTTGCGGGTGACCTTCGTGGCGACAGCCGCACCGCCGGGTTGCCGCAGGAGGAACACCTCAGCGCCCGAGGTTCCCGACCTGATCGTGCGCAGCAGGAAGCTGCCGGCCTGCCGGCCGGCTTCGTGGCGACTCATGAGCGTCCTCTTCTACGCGGTGGTGGCTGCGGGTTTACGGGACCGTTCGGCCTTGCGGCGGAGCTGTGTGTAGACGCCGGCGAGGCCCATCGCCTTGCGCGCCTCGAACATGGTCTGCTGGACCTCGCGGCGGGTGCGTTCCGTACCCTTGACGATCAGTTCGTCGACCAGGCCCTTGTCAGCCTCGTAGCGGGCGCGTCGCTCGCGCATGAGGTCGAGGAACGCGTTCAGCGCGGTGGCGAGCTTCTCCTTGACCTCGACGTCGCCGACCTTCCCCTCGCGGTAGCGGCCCTTGAGGTCGTCAACCTCGGCCCGGTTCGGGTTGAAGACGTCGTGGTACTGGAACACCGGGTTGCCTTCAACCGTGCCGGGCACGTCCGCGCGGATCCGGTTCGGGTCGGTGTACATACCCATGACCTTGCGGCGAGCCTCGGCCGGTTCGTCGGAGAGGGCGATGGCGTTGCCCAGGCTCTTGCTCATCTTGGCCCGGCCGTCAGTGCCGACCAGGGTGGGCGTCTCGTCGCTGACCAGCTCGGGGACGGGGAAGACCTCGCCGTAGAGGTGGTTGAAACGGCGGGCGATCTCCCTGGTGACCTCGACGTGCGCGGCGTTGTCCTTGCCGACGGGCACCACGTGGGCCTTGACGCAGAGGATGTCGGCGGCCTGCAGGACCGGGTAGCCGAGCAGGCCGTACGGCATCTCGTCCTTGCCGGCGTCGCGGGCCATGTCCTTGAGCGAGGGCACCCGCTCCAGGCGCGGCACGGTGACCAGGTTCTGGAAGAGGGTGTTGAGGTCTCCGACTTCCTGGATTGCCGACTGGAGGTAGAAGGTGGCGGCATCCGGGTCGATCCCGGCGGCGAGGGAGTCGACCACCATGTCCCGGGCGTTCTGGGTGGCCCTCGCGATGTCGTCGCGTCACGCCAGGTGCCGGCGAGGAAGGCGAACTCGTTTATGACGCCGACGATGCGGCGACTGGCAGTCGGCGCGATCCGCCACTGGCGCATCTGGTCGACCTCGGCGCGGGTAACCAGGTCGGGCACGCCGTGGGCGGCGAGCACGTCGCCCACCTGGTCGGCGACCCGGGCCGGCATGGTGGCAGCCGGCGCGAGAGGCATCAGCGCCGGCAACAACGTGCGCTCGTTGACGAGCAGCGCGACCTGCGGTCGCCACGGCAACATCGTCGCGTACCAGTCACCGAGCAACGTCGTGGACTCCTCGCCGTCGTGCGAGGCGGATAGACCGATGCGTTGGCGCAGCTTCGCGGTCGCACGCAGGACGAACATCGGCCCATCATCCCGCGTGCGCGCGTCCGCCACCTGGCACCGGGCCAGGGCGGCTTTACGGTACGTCGTGCGGCGTCAGCGAGTCTCGCTGGCGTGCAGTGGGTCGACGCGTACCGGCACGGATGATTTTCATGGCGAGGGGGACCAGCGGTGAGTGAGTACCAGTACTACGAGTTCGTGGCGGTCGACCGGCCGTTGACCTCGGTGCAGCAGCGTGAGTTGCGGGCGTTGTCGACGCGGGCGCGGATCACCTCGTCGAGTTTCGTCAACGACTACCAGTGGGGTGACCTGAAGGGTGACCCGCGGGAGTGGATGCAGCGGTACTTCGACGCGTTCCTGTACCTGGCGAACTGGGGAACCCATCGGGTGGCGCTGCGGCTGCCGGTCGCGGTGTTGGACCCGGGCACGGCCGCACAGTACTGCGTCGGACGATCGGCCTGTTCGTGGGCGACCCGTACCCACGTGATCCTCGACCTGCACAGTGAGGACGAGGAAGGCGACGAGGATGAGGAGTACGACGGGGCCGGTCGCCTCGCCGCGATCCTTCCCGGCCGGGCGGAGTTGGCCGCCGGGGATCGGCGGTTGCTGTACCTGGCGTGGCTGCTGTGCGTACAGAACCGCGAGCTGGCGCGCGACGAGCCGGAACCGCCCGTCCCGCCTGGCCTGGGCGACCTGTCCGGGCCGCAGCGCGCCCTGACCGACTTCCTGCGGCTGGACCCGGAGCTGCTCGCCGTGGCGGCGGAGGGGAGCGCTCCGCTGAAAGAGAAGGCGCCGTCGGGGGCGGCGTTGTCCCGGTGGGTAACATCGCTGCCCGAGGCGGAGAAGAACGACGTCGTCGTACGGCTGATGCGCGGCGACGCGCGCCTGCGCTCGGAACTGCTTGCCCGTTTCCATGGTGCGGCTCCGAACGAGGGCGTTCGGGCCGGCCGTACGGTCGGGGAGCTGTTGGCCGCTGCGGAGGAACGCTGGTCACGACGGCAGCAGCTCGCCCGGCAGCGTGAGGCGGCCGAGCGGGAGCGTCGGGAGCGGGCGGCTGCCGCTGCCCGTGAGCAGCGGCTGAACGCGCTCGCGGGCCGGCAGGAGCAGGAGTGGCAGCGGGTGGACGCGATGATCGAGACGAAACGACCGAAGGAGTACGACGCCGCCGCCGTCCTGCTGGGCGATTTGAAGGCGCTGGCCGATCGGGACGGCGACGTCGAGGTGTTTCGGCAACGGATGCGGCTGTTGCGGGAGCGGCATGCCCGTAAGCCGAGCCTGCTGGACCGGCTCGACCGGACCGGGCTGAGCTGAGCTGACTACAGCGGGGACGATTCAGGCTGCTACCGCTGGCGACGGCGGTGAAGCCGCCGTGAATCTTGAGGTCATCCTGCATCGAGGTGTGCGCGGGCGCGCATCAGTGCGAATCCGAGGAGGTTCGGGCCGCGCCACTGGGCGGGATCATGCACGCGTGGGTCGGTGGCGGCCAGGCCGATGCCCCAAACGCGATCCACGGGGCTGGCTTCCACCAGCACGCGGGTACGCGTGTACGACAGGTACTGGCCGAGGTCGGGGTGCTGGCTGAACTTCGCCACGTTGGCGGCGACAACCAGGTCGAAGCGGTGCGCGTCCCACACCGCTTGGTCGAAGCCGCGTACCTGCCGGCCCAGGGTCTTGACCGCGCCCGGATGCGACGCGGCCAGCATCTGCTCGGCGATCGCCTCGTCACCGAACAGGCGCGCCTTGCCGACCATCATGTAGTGCTCCGCCGTGGCATATCGGATGCCGTCCACGACGAACGGGGCCGGCCACCACTGGCTCAGGCAACCCGGTCCGATGCTGCCGTCGGGTTGGGGCTGATGGCCCCAGAAGAACAGGTACTTGAGGCGCATTTTCGCAGCGACGAGCGCCTGCAGCTCGGGCAGGCTGCACGGCAAGGAATCCGTTTCAGGCACGACCAGCAGGCTGCCAGACCCACGCGGTGCGGCACCAGCGCCTTTCGCGACTGCCGGTACCGTACCTCGATCTGACAGAGGAGAGCTGTGGTGACGGAGATGATGACGCTGTGGCGGCCGACCGGCCCACAGGAGCTTGAACTCGTCCGCGCGTCCGGTTGGAGGGCCTGGCCGGCGCGGCTGCCCGACCAGCCGATCTTCTATCCCGTCCTCAACGAGCAGTACGCGATCATGATCGCCCGGGACTGGAACGTCCCCGCCTCCGGGGCCGGCTACGTCACCCGGTTCCACGTCGACCAGGAGTTCGCCGCCCGCTACCCCGTCCGGCAGGTCGGCGGCCGCGACATCCTTGAGCTGTGGGTACCGGCCGAGGAACTCGACGAGCTCAACCGGCACATCGTCGGGCTCATCGAGGTGGTCCACGAATTCCGCCCGGTCGAGCAGGCCGAGTGATCGGCGGTGGACGCCACCGAACGACTCGTACGGATTCGGCAGCTACTGGCCGGGCTGCCAGGCCTGTACGGCAACGGCCAGGTATGGACCGTGATCCGATCCACCGACACCAGCGGCCCCTTCCCCGACGCGTTCGCGTTCCTGACCAGCGTCGGCGTCTTGGATACTGGCGGCTCGGACGGCACCTCGCCGCAGGCCCCGCAGGACGCGGCGCAGCTGTCGGCGCGGTTGAGCGAGGCGAGCCAGCATGTTGCCCTCGACTTACTGATCGGGATGACCTCACGCACCCTCGCCTACGGTGCCCGGGGTCGATACCCGGAGGAGCGCGCTCGTGATGTGTTCCGGGCACTGGTGAAGCTGCTGGGCCATGAAACCCGTTGGTGGACGAACACCGACTTGGTCTCATGGGAACCGGTCACCCGACACGTCATGGACGCGTTCGTGATCGGCAAGGGCGGCGGCGTCATGATCGCGGTACTGGCTACTGACGAAGACTGAGCCACGACTCCCTGCGTGCCTGACGACATCTCCGCCACCCGTAGGCTCGCGCGGTGACCGCGTACGACATCGCGTCGGGCCGGACGACGCTGGCATGCTCGACATCCTGCTCGACGACATCGTGGACCGGTTCGTCGAGTTCTGCGGCGACTACTACGAGATCGAGGTGGACCGGGCGGCGGTCGCGCACGTCGTCGCGCACCGGCCCCTCACCGACGCGGAGGTTCGCGCCCTGAACCCTCAACTCCCTGTCGCCATGGCGCACGAGGACCTCGTCGCGATCGGTTACCCGGTAGCCGCGCCGCAGCGGATGCCTGGGTGCGTCCTCCATCGCTCAGTCGCGCGTGAGCGACGGCGGCCAGAATCGGCCGGACCTTGGTGTAGGAGGTTACGGAAGTCCCCTGTCCCACCCTCGCCGTCGTGGATCTGCACCCGGTGGTGTGCCGTGCCCTGCGCGCCGTCACCTGTGTGCTGTGCTGGGCGTGCGATGTGTGCCGGGGAATCGAACCCCTGCGCCTGCCCTCGGCGCGCCAGGAGTGAGCCGGATTACCCGCCGGCTCGCGGGTTCGTGCACGCCTCCACGTCGGCTACCTGCTCCGCAACCCTTCAGTCCAGCAGCTCGACCTCCCAGTTCGTCCGCTGGATCAACGTGTCCACCTCGCGAAGCTGCCGGGCAAGGTCATCCGCCTGCCGGCGCAGTTCGGCCACCGGCAGCGCCGGAATCATCTTCAACTCCGACCGCAGCTGCCGATATCCACGCTGACCTTCACCCGCAGCGGCGTCCGCGGCGGACGTGACCACATTGTGCCGCAGACGAAGCACGTCGCGACGTGCGAGCGCGTCCGTGAGCGTGCCCACCCCGTCCACGGCCGTGGCCGCGTTGGTGCGATTGATCCGCCGGATCAGCGACTCCAGCTCACCGAGTGCAACGCCTGCCTCCGCGAGGAGAGCCGAGGCGTCCTCAGCCGGTGCCTCACCCTCCTGGTAGCGGGCGCTGGCCGTGATGCGGCACGGAGTTGTTCGGCGCGCCGCGCCGCATCCGCGCGCAGCGCCAGGGCCTCAGCAAGCTTCATGGGCACCAGTATCGCCAGCGAAGATCAGTACGCGCTCCCAATTTCCTCCCGATCCGGTCCGCCTCCTGAAGGCCCGCGACAGGAAGGCGGACATTCAGCCGAGAAACCGGGCGGAACCGGGTGCACTCAGTCCAGCAGCCCTCTGGTGCGGCGGGACAGTTCGGCGAGCCGGTTATCGGCCTGCTCCCGGCGGAGTCTCACCCAGTCCTTGCCTTCTGCGGCGACTCCCTCCAGCACGTGCAGGGTCTGGTGGAGGCCCGAAGCGTCGACGGTCAGGTCGGTGATGGAGCTTGGGTCCTCGTTGGGTTCGGTCGATTTGGTGTCCGTTCCGGTCACCTGGACCGTCATCTTCTCGCCGCTGTTCAGCGTGAGGTGGAACGTCGGCTTGCGCAGAACCAATCCATCGATCCGGACGGCGGAGATCGCGTGGAATCGGTAGTTGAGCCGCTGCGTGTCGCGATGGCCAGCGCGTCTGAAGTCCAGCACGAGGTCGACCTGCCGTACGCCATCCTCGGTGAGCAGGAAGAGCAGGAGTCGGTAGTGGGAGTACCGCCACGGACCGTCCTCGGCGCGCCTCTTCCGAGCCGACTTCGCGGGTGCTTCCAGAAAGGCGTGCGCCACGACTTGGCCCGGCTGGAGCCGGAACTGCTGCAGGGCCTGATCAGTGATGACCTTGCGGTCGCACTCCAGCCAGGCGGCCATCTCGGTGTCCGTCGGCCTGTCGGCGAGTTTGGCCACCCAATGTTCGTACGCCTTTGCCCGTCTGCCCTGCTCAGCGGACCGGTGAGCGCTGTCGGCAGCAACCCGCCGATACTCGGCGACTATGCGGAACGTCGCCCGCGTGGTGACAACGGCTGTTGGCACGGTCAGCACCAGCCAGAGCATGCCGGGCAGGACGGCAGCCGAGAAGACGGCTGCCAATGCCGAGACAAAACCGGTGATGAGGGCGACGACGCCGACGACCTGCAGCAGCCAGGTCCGAAGCGGCACACGCAGCTCTTGGCGGTATTCGGTCAGCGTCCCTTGATTCCAGCGTGTCCTGACATCACTCGCCAGGTACCTCACCAGCCAGGCCACCCGGTCGGCGTTGATGCGCTCTTCTCGGTAGGCGTCGACCACCTCGTTACGCAGGTGGCGGCGGATCCCGGCGGTCTCATCGAGCCACTGGGCGCTGGCCATCCCGTCGGGCTTGTAGCGGGCGAAGTAGTGGGTGAAGAGGCGGTCGATCTTGCCAGCGAACCCGCCAGGCCTCGCGTCGGTGCGCTGACGACGGGGTGGGCGAAGCTCGCTGTCCTTCGCCTGCCGGTAGCGGTGCCTAAAGTACCGGTCCGCCCCTGCGATACCGAAGATCGCCAGACCGGCCACCGCGCTGTACAGGCCGATCAGCCCGCCGAGCTCGCCGTTGGCTGCCAGCAACGCCGTCAACTTGCCTGTCGCCAGCAGGAGCAGCGATCCGCCGACTCCGACCTTGACGCGGTCCGACATTGCGATGGCAGCCGGCGTGACCGGCCGGGTCCTCGCCCGCGCGGGCGTGGGATGGAAGAACTTCCACGCTCGACCGAGCCGGTCGTCAGCGGTCCGGTTCTCTCGCGCATGGGCTACGGACCTCTGCCACAGCCGGTCCCGCAGTGCTCCTTCGAGCGCTATATCCAGATGGTCGAGGATGTATCCCTGCTGGCGAGGGGGCAACGATTCCAGATCCTTCGCCGCCGTTTCCGGCACGGCGGCGTCAGTCGAACTCAGCAGCCTCAGGATCGCCCGGAGCCCCAGCGTCCAATCGTCACATTCGTCGAGATCAGGCGGGTCGCTCCAGATCGCCAGGAGCCGCTTCCACTCCTCGTCCTCCAACTGGCGCGGGGTCCGCCCACTGAGCAGGGCGACCAGTCGATAGAACTGAACCCGAGGAGTGATGGGGAAGCCACGGGTGACCGCTCGTTCGATGTGCTGCCGCGCGGTGTCGAGCAGGAACCTGTCGAGGTATCGCACACCGGCCTCGAACTCGCCCTCGGGCGTGGAATCGGGGTCCGCAGGCGCGTAGTGGTGATGGTGGAAGCCACCCTCCACGGAGCCCACCTGGACGCCGACATATGCGTTGTCCTGGGCGACGTTGCGGGTGGACTGCGACGTCATGCCATGCCCCTCGCGGCCGCGATGATCATCGCCAGCCTGGCCGCCAGCTCGGAAACATCGAGCACCAAACCTCGCAGCCGTTTGAGGGAGACCAGGAATCCGCCGCGGTCGGTGGCAGATCCGTCGCGCAGGCAGCCGGCCGCCGCGTCCAGCTCCGCCTCTGCCGCCGCGTAGGTCTCCTCGTCCAACCTGCCGTCCAGGCATGCCTGCTTCATCTGGCGCCGGAGGTCTTCAATGCTGACCGCGAGGTCGACTGGTTCCTCCCGACTGACGCCGATGGTGACGTTGCCGTGGATCTGCCCCGCCTGCACCCCGACCCGGGCGTTGCCGGTCGCGAGGTTCTCGTTATTCATGGGCATCGAAGCGCTCCCGTGTCCGCTCGGCGTACCGTTTCCACGGCCGCTGTCGATGGTCAGTTCCTGGGCCAGCGCGATGGCGAAGGCGGCAGCGTGACGCGCAGCCCGCGGCTGCCAGTTCTGGCCGTCGGTGACGGCCTTGCTGCCGTCTGCCCGGTCACTGATTCCTCGTACGACCACGACCGGAAGCGCTCGGTTGAGGTGGCCGGCCTGCGCGACACCGGCAGCCTCCATCTCGATCGCCACCGCGTCGTTGTAGTGTTGTCGAATCCACTGGGCCTGGGCGGAGATCGCCGAGTCCTGCACCACCTCCCCGGCAGCGATCGCGCCGAAGTGAACCCGAATGTTGGGTGCGTCGGAGAGATCACGGCTCCATTCGCGGACCCTGGCGACGTGGTGGGCGACCTGGTCCGCCTCGTGCGGGATCTCCCAGGCCTTCGGCCGAGCCTTCAACCCGTCGTCTTCGCTGGTGCCCCCGTGGTAGGCGTAGATCTTCCTCGCGACGACGATATCGCCGAGTGCGACGCTGGGTCTCAGGCCGCCAGCCACACCAACGAAGAGCACAGCAGAGGGCCGGAACTCGGCGATCGCGCGCTCGGCCAGCACCGCGGAGGGATGGTTGCCCATACCGACCAGTCCCAGCGCCACCCGAGGCCCGCTCTGCCCGATACGACCAACCTCGAAGCGCGTGCCGGCGGCGTGGCGCCGGACGGCAAGGCCGCTCAGCCGGCCACGGACCGCCTCGTACTCAAGATCCAGGGCCGTGAGGATTACCACGAGGTCTTCGTCTGAACTCACGTCGGCTCCTTGTCTGTCGGGTTGGGCCTGGTCATTGGCGGCCTCAACACCACCTGCGGTCCAGGGCGGAACAGCCGCGCGGGGCGCCCGCTCTCCGCCTTCCGAATAGGTCCGGCCGAGACGATGAAGCCGGGGACGCTTTGAACCTTCCGATAGAAATTCCGGGGATCGAGCCGCACTCCCCACACCGCCTCATAGACCTCCTGCAGGTCAGAGATCGTGAACGTCGACCCGCAGAAGGCAGTGGCGAGTGCGGTCCGCTCCAACTTGTCGCGGGCCCGCTCCACACCGTCGAGGAGGATCTGACGGTGGTCGAAGGCGAGCCGTACGTGGTCGGAGAGCGCCTCCTCGACTGGCATCCAGTAAGCCTGGGTCGCGTTCTTACCCGCAGTCGGTTCCGGCAGCCGGGGCGCGATGGCCAGGTAGGCGACGGACAGCACACGCCCTCTCGGATCCCGGCCCGGAGTGCCGTACACGCTGAGAAGTTCGAGGTGTGGGTGCTCCGAGCCGAGGCTTGCCTCCTCCGCCAACTTGCGATGGGCTGCGTCGAGGAGGTCTTCCTCGGGGTGCTTCAGGAATCCACCGGGGAGAGCAAGACGACCGGAGTGCGGCTCGATGCCCCGCTGAATCAATAGCGCGTGGAGGCGGGCTTCCCGCAGCGTGAGGATGACGAGATCCACCGCGACGAGCACAGCCGTCGGGCTGCCCTGAGGCTTAACCATGAGACCACCATAGGTTTTTGTCACTGTGACAGGAATGTCTACCGTGTGTCGGGTTTCGGCACCTGCCGATCCGAGGCTGGCAGCCACATCGCAGGAGGAAGTGCACCTCCCTCCCGCCGAGGCGAGGCGCTGAAATCGCCGTCCCGGGCGGACCTACGACCGACTGTCGTCGAAGGCCCCCGGCTGACGGGTGAAGCGTGTTGCGAGAGGCGTTATGTGCTGCGCTTTCAGCAAGGCCGAAAATGTCGGCAGCGTGTCGCATGATCGATTGGTGGATCCGCGGAGGAGAGCCTTGACCGTGTCGCTCACGAACCAGCAGGTGACGGTGCACGCCTTCCTGCAGGAGTTGTACGAGGACGAGCACTTCCCGAACCACGTCGTCGCGAGGGAAGGGCCGAGCGATCCTGCTGCGGTGCGAGCAGATCGAGGCGGAGCAGCCGAAGGACCTGGCAACCCTCTACACGCTCACCGACGCCGCGACCGACGAGTTCAATCTGCTTGAGGCGGAGTTCGAGGCGGCCGGCAGCGAGATCGAGACGGTCGCGGAAGCAATCGGAGAGGAATTCTGGTTCGTCGCGACGAGCTACGGGTTCACCGACGCCGACAGCGGCCGACTGATCGCCAACCGGGAATGGTGAGCCGACCAGGCAGAACAGGCAGCTGCCCCAGGCGCTTGCAGCTCACCAGATGGAATCACCGATGCCCGCCCGCGTCGGCTCGTGGGTGCTCTACGGGTGCTCGGACGACGCCGCATCAAATCGGATTCGCTACGCCGTCCCCGGATTCGGGCCCTCGTTGGCCGACCACCGCAACATCACGACACGCAGGTTGGGCGCGGACCAGCGCGAACACGGCCGGACGACGTACGCGGAGTCGGGACCGTCCTCACTACGCGGCGCTTAGCGAACTCTTGTCCGCTCCTGGGCACTCTTAATCCATAGGTTCAGGGTTCGAGTCCCTGGCGGCCCACTCAGTTGATCTTTGTTGCGAACCAGGCGATCGCAGCGCGTCGTGACGCTCTGGTTGGCTGCCCGACGCGGCTGGCTGGCCACGGATCCGCCGCCGAATGCGCTAGCGTCAAGGGAATGAAGGATCGCGCCGCGAGGTACGAGCCACTGACGGTGGCACGCCTAGGGGCTCTGCTCGTTGGATCCGACGAGACGCGCCGGTGGCGGCTGGTGGCAGAGTTCCTTGAGGAGTACCGATGGGAACCAGCCGAGATGCGCGCCGGTCTGCTGGACCAGGAACCGGCGTCCACCGGTGACGAGCACTGGGATGTGTTCCTCGCGGCATTGACCGAGCACTTGGCGGCCAAGGACGGGCGGGGTGCGCCGCCGTGGGTCGAGACGCGGTCGCTCCGGCGGTTCTGGTTCCCCTTCAACAGCCGTGCCGCCCGTGTCGATGCGGTGGTACACGCGCCAGCAGCATTCCGTCGTCGGGGCGTGTACGTGTCGGCGCAGGAGTTGAACGTCGCGTGAGCCTTGATGATCCACTGTTGGACCGCGCGGCGATCGAGGATGCCTTCCGCCGGCTCGGGGACCGGCTGTCGAGGCGAGGTGTGGTCGCGGACCTTTACATCTTCGGCGGGGCGGCCATGGCGTTGGCCTACGACGCCCGCCGGGCTACCCGTGACATCGACGCGGTGTTCCAACCCCATGGCATTGTGCTCGATGAGGCTCGTTCGGTAGCGGATGAACTCGGCCTGCCGCACTGGTGGCTCAACGAACAGGCGAGCGCCTATGTCGCTCCGGGAGGCGACGCGACGGCTCCACGCGTATTCGACCACCCAGGGCTGCGAGTGGCGGCGGCCTCGCCGGAACATCTGTTGGCCATGAAGGTGCTTGCCGCACGACGGAGGGACGCCGAGGATATCCACTTCCTGGTTAACCACCTCGGGTTGACCAGCGCGGAGCAGGTCCTCGCTCTGTGCGCGGAGATCTTTCCGGAGGAGGAGATCCCAGGCCGGGCGAGACTCGTGCTCGACGATGTCTTCGAGGACTCGTAGCTCCGTCATCGGGCTTCCCGCGCCGCGCGGGAACGCCGCGAACGCAGCGGCAACAGCTCACCGGCGATCGTGGCGGTGTGGTTCGCCTGGTGGTACCTCCGGCCCACCAGCACCAACACTGGCTGATCTTGCTGCGAGTGCAGCCATTCGTACAGCCAACTCTTCCTGAAACACGCTGCCCGGCCCTCCCTTGGCGCCGGGCGGTTGTGTCTCGGGCGCTAGGTCATCGCGGCCGCGCGCCGGCTACACCTGCGAATCGCGGTAGTCAGCAACAACTCGGCGCAGGCAGTGGACACCTGCCCCGGCGTCCGAACCTTCCGAGGTTTTCCCTTCACAAGGTGCTCCCTGGATGTCTACGGGTTGGCCGGCTTGCGGCGTTAATAGGGCGTGACGTTCGAGGATTACGCGTTCGCCCGCACTTCGGCGCTGGTGCGGCTCGCCCGGCTGCTTACCGGTGACGAGCACCGGGCCGAGGATCTGGTTCAGGATGTCCTCGCCAGGGCGTACGTCCGCTGGACGCGTATCTCCCGAACGGATCGACCCGATGCGTATGTCCGTCGGATGCTCGTCAACGCCCATCACTCGTGGTGGCGCCGACGTAGCAGCCAAGAGATCTCGGTCGCCGATGTCGACGATCGGCCGGACGCTACGGACGAGGCCGCCGGTGTCACCGAACGTGACGCACTGTGGCGGCTCGTCTGCGCTCTGCCAATGCGTCAACGCACTGTCATCGTCCTGCGCTATTACGAGGATCTTGACGACGCGATGATCGCCGAGATCCTGGACTGTTCAACCGGCACAGTTCGTACCCACGCGAAGCGGGCCCTGACAGCACTCCGCAAGCGGCAGGAAGCATTCGCCTCCGCCCGGACAGGAGGAGAACTCTAATGTTCAGCGACCTCGATCAGCAGCTCGCCACGACGCTCAAGCACCACGCGGGCGGCAACATCGACCCCGCGCCGATCGTGGAACACGCCCGGCGTCGCGGCCACCGCCTTCGACTGCGTCGCCGCTGGCTGATCACCGGGGGGGCGGCAGCAGCGTGCGCCTTCCTAGCCACGGCGGTCATGGTGATTCCCGCCGGTCGGGCCCCCGATGGCGCGGCCATGCCGGCCACGGCACTCGTACTTCCGGACGCACCGGGCGAGCCCGGCGCCATCGCACGGCCCGACGTCGTGGGGGCCGATCCCGGCGTGGTGCACTTCACGACCGACAGCCTGGTCAGCGGTGCCTGGTCCGCGACCTGGAGCGCCGGGCGCGGGGTCGAGAGCGTTGAGTTCCGAGGCACAGCCGGGCAGGCCCGGTTCGTGTTGGCGCGCAGCGCCGCGACGCTGGACGGGCTGCAGCAGACGTTGTCGTCGGCGGGGCGACCGCAGCCGCCGACCGATGTGCGGGTCGGAGGCCGCCCGGGGGTTGCTTGGTTCGATCCGTCAGGCGACACGAAGCTGTGGTTCGTTCGTTGGCGACCCGTTGATGGGCTCTGGGCTCAGCTCGACATCTACGCGACCGGCCACGACGAGGCGACAGACACGGCGAGTCGCGTCCGGTTCGACGGCGCCCACCGCTGCGTGGTGCCGTTCCGCCTGCAGTCGCTGCCGCCAGGTGGGCGGCTGCTCGGATGCTCGGTCACGCTTCTCCGGCCGGAGCGTGGCTCCTTCGATCAGGCCTCACTGGTAGTAGGTGACGAATCCGGTCGTTGGCTGACGGTTCGGGCACAACGCGTGCCGGGCGGCGACCCCATGGCCGGCGACCTCGTTGCAGGGCCCTACCGGGCACGCCGGCAGGGCAGTGACGTGCTGGAGATGCTCGTCAAGCCATGCGTCGTCGAGGCGTTCCTCAAGGGTCGGGGGAACGGCTACACCGAGCCGGAGGGCCTAACAGTTCTGAGCGGGTACCAGCCGGCCCTCGACCTCGACCACCCCGACACCTGGTGACACCGCCGCGGCGCCGACGTCAACATCACACACCGTTTACTCAACACGGGAGAGATCAGCATAGATGGGGCCGTTGGCCGTCCTCGTGGCGCTCGGTGCGTCGGTCGCGGCCAGCCTTGCCTGTCTCGACGCAAGGTCTGCAGGCCGATGAGAACTCGCTCGCCGCTGCCTGCGCGACAGCGTCGTGGCGGCAGCTCTTAGCTGGGATTGTTCTGTAGCTACTCGTGGAGCTGGCCGTGACGATCGGCGGTGGTGCGTAGGCGTAGATCTGGCCGACGTCCAGGTGAAGCCCGCGCCGGTGGTACGCGGCCATAGCGAGGGTGGCCAGGAGGTACCGGTCCTGGCCACCCTCGGTGTCCAGAACGGCGGTTCGGTCGGCACAGGAGTTCCACCCCCGTACGAGCTCCCCTTCGAAGGTGTCGAGGAACCACCATGTCCCGTCGGCAGACTCAAGAAACACGTCGCCGAACAGTGAGGTGAATCGCGGAGTCTTGCTGGCGAGATCCAGCCAGGCCCATGACTCCAGCGCCCGAGCGTATTGCTGCCCATTCGTGACCGGTGATGGTCGGCTCGCCATGGCCAACGGCGTCCGCTGCGAATCCCGACTGCTCGCGGTGTCCTGACGGTGGCCGCCCGAGGACCATCGGCCTGACGCCCTTGGGCCGCCAACCTGAGTGGAAGCGGGTCACCGGCGATCGTCGCGGGGTGGTTCGCATGGTCGTACCTCCGGCCCACTTTCATGTTGCAAGCGAACCGCCGGGCTCCGGTGAGGGATGGCGGCTCGCATGCTGTTCACTCTGGTTCGCGGCGGCGAGAAAGGCTGAACGCCGCGACCGCCGATCCGGCAGCCCTACCTGCCAGCGCTCCTCTTCGCGGCAGGGGTAACGGGCACCGGCACCGCGTTCGCGGCGACCCCTCCGGTGGCTTCCGGGCCGCCGGCCACCACCTCGACCTTCTGGTTGTCGTCGACGTAGCGGCCGGTGACACCCTCGAGCAGCGGCGACGCAGCCAGCAGCACGCTGGTCGCCGCGTCCTGAGGTAGGGCCGCCTCGTCCATCGCCCCGAACGCGCGCAGCCTCAGCCGGGCCGGATCAGCAGCAGGGCCACGGTGGCCACGTAGATGGCCGGAATGGCGATGCCCTCGAAGCCGACTCCCCGGCGCTCTCTAATGATCAACCCGGCCGCCAGGGTGGCGGTCATCAGTGTCGTCATGCCGGTGAACAGCAACCCCGACAGATTCGCCTCGGAGTAGATCGACCCGGACCGGTAGGTGCCGTCGGCCAACAGGATCATCAAGGAGTCGAAGGCGTTTCCGCCGAGGATGTTGCCGATGCCGAGGGTCAACGCCCCGATGCGGATCGCCGCGATGAGGGTGATCAACTCCGGTAGTGAGGTGATCGCCGTGGTCAGGGTGAAGCCCACGAAGCCGCTGGGCAGCCCTGAGGCGGCGACCACGCCGAGTCCGCCCTGGCCGATCAGGTAGCCGGTGGCGGCCACCACGGCAGCCAGTGCGGCCAGCCGGAACCACAGCCGGCGGAGGCTCACGTCCGACGGCGTCGGGGCCGGCACGTCCTGCCGGGTGTCCGCGGTGCGGCGGGCGATCCACATCGGTTCGCGGCGGAGGCGGCGAAGCAGCACCAGACCGTACAGGTAGATCACGGGTATCAACAGGGACGCCGGGTGCACCCACAGGACGGTGAGGTCGGGCGTCGCGTACGCCACCACAGGCAGGCAGAGCAACGCCACCAGGACGAGTGACTGCAGCACGTTCTCCAGGGACGCGGCCGCGTGTTCGATGTTGGACCGGCGGTAGAGCAGGTCGGCGATGGCCAGCCACACCGTCTGCACCGCGATGCCACCGATCGGGTTGGCGAGGGCGAACTCGGCGTCCTGTCGCACCGAACCGATGATCGTGGTGGCGATGCCGGGTAGCGAGGTCACCGCACCGAGCAGCAGGGCACCGGCCACCGCCTCGCCCATGCCGGTCCGGTCCGCCAGCTCGTCTGCCGTCCGGGCCAGCGCCCCGCCGGCGAACAGAATCGCCACCAGCGCGGCGAGCAGCGCGATCACGCTGGGCACGAGGGGCCAGGTGCCGGCGGCCGTCACGAGTTGCCGCCGGTAGTCGGCCTGTATGCGGAGATCATGCTCTACCCGTACCCGACCGACGGGACTTTGGCACGGCGAAACCGGTTCCCGCGGCAGGCGTTCCCATCGCTACGTTGACGCCCGCCGGTGCCGACACGGGTGCCGCCACGGGGAGGTAGGCATCCGGATGAACGCCTCGAAGCTGCTGTCCCGTTCACGGTCCTCGCCGTCCTGGCCGCTGGGCTCACCGCCGGATCTCCGGCCTCGGCCGCCGCTTGAGGATGTCTCGCTGAAGAGTTGGGCCTATCCCGACTCGCCGAGTCCGAGGGCGAAGTTCGCCGACACGGGCGCGACGTACTGCGCCCCTGACCAGCGGCGACGCCGATCAGCAGCGCACCGCCACCCGAGCGACCGCACGGTCTGCGGCCTCGGGTGGCAGGTCGCTCTGACCACCCACGTCCAACGCCAGCAGGCCCTGGTCAAGGCCGACCAGCAACGTTCCGCCGACCGTGCAGCAGGTGAGCGCCGGGTGATAGACGGGGATGGTGTGCACTGCCCGCCCGGTGGACGGATCCCAGATCCGCACCGTCCGGTCCCGGCTGGTCGAGGCGAGCAGATCCCGGCCACCGACGTGCACCAGGCTCAACCCGGTGACCGCAGCCGTGTGGCCGGTGAACACGCCCACAGGCTCGCCCCACTCGGCGTCCCACAGACGGATCGTGTGATCGGCGCTGGCCGACGCCAGCATCCGGCGACCCGTAACGACGAGGCCGCAGAGCGCGGTGACCGCATCCTGGTGTCCCTGCCGGGTCCACACCGGCGTGTCACCGCCGCCCCACAGCATCACCGTGCCGCTCTTGTCGGCCGACGCGAGCGCCGCCACGCTGGGCCACCGGACCGTCGCGAGGGCGGTCACCCAGGCGCGGGTGACGTGCCCGAGCAGGACCGCCCGGACGACACCGGTCTGCGGGTGCCAGAGCCGGATGGCCTGGTCGTCGCCAGCCGACGCGACGAGCGTCTCACCACCGATGACGATCGGGCAGACCGCCGCCACCGGGGCGTGGTGCTCGGTCATCGACCCCAGCTGAGCGCCGTGCCGCACACTCCACGTCCCGACCGTGTTGTCGTCCTGCGCGGTGACGAGCAGTGGCTCCTCGACGTCGTCGACCGCGCACATCGCGTTGACCGGCCCTCCGGGAGTCGGGATCTCATCCACACGCTCGCCCGTGGCGGCGTCCCAGATCCGCACCCGGCCGTCGGCACCGCCGGACGCGACCAGACCCGGTCGCTCGTCAGGGACCGGGCAGAGGCTGTGCACGGGCCCGAGCCGGGCCCGCTCGGCGACCGTGTCGGGTCGGCCGCCGGCCGGGTCCCACAGCCGCACCGTGCCGTCGTCACCCGCCGTCGCCAGCATCCGGTCCTTCGCCGTACGTAGCTCGCAGACCGCACGGATCCAGCTCGCGTGTCCCCGCAGGCTCGGCCGGCTGGTCCAGGTCGGCACGTCCCAGACACGAATGAGCCCGTCCTCACCCGTCGACACGAGCAGGCAGCCCCCGTCGACCTCGACCGTGCAGAGATCGGTGACGGGTCCGCCGGTTTCCAGGACGTGGACGCATTCGCCGCTCTGTGGATCCCAGAGCCGGACCGTGCCGTCGTAGCCGGCCGAGGCGAGCAACGTGCCGCCCGGCGCACGAACGGCGTAGAGGGTGGTCACCCAGCCGACGTGTCCGGTGAGGGTCAGCGTCGGGCGCGTGTCGCATGTCGGCTCCCAGACCCGTACCACACCGTCGAAACCGGTGGAGGCGAGCAGGTGCCGGCCGCCCGCCGGGACGTACGTCACGGCGGTCACCCAGCCCGAGTGCCCGGTCAACGCACCGCGCTGCGTCCCGGTCACCGGATCCCAGATCCGGACCGTCCGATCGTCGCCTGCGGAGGCGAGCAGGTCGCCGTCCGGCAACGGGATGACGCAGATGTTGCGGACCCAGTCGTCGTGCCCGCGCAGTTCGTGCCGGCGCTGACCGGTACGCGGATCCCAGAGGCCGACGGTCCCGTCGTGGCTGGCGGTGGCGATAAGCGTTTCGCCGGCCCCGGTGCGGACGGCACACAGCCCGCGGATCGTGTCGTCGTGACAGGTGAAGACCGCCACGGCCTGGTTGGTCAACGGATCCCAGAGCCGGACCGTGCCGTCGTCCCCGGCGGATGCGAGCAACCACCGCTCTTCCAGCTCGACGGCCGCCACGTCGTAGACGGCCTGCGAATGCCCGTCCAGCACGCTGCGCTCCTGCCGGGGCGGGGTGTGCGCCCAGCGTGCGCGGTACGGCGCGGCGTCGGCCTCGATCCCGCTGTCCAACCCGTCGAGCCGGTCGACCACCGAGAAGAGAGCGGCGCGCTCCGCCGGCGCCGCCGCGACCGCGAGGGGCGTGCGGTGCAGCAGCCGCACCCGTGATCGGGACAGCGGTCCCAGCGGTCTCTCCACGTCGACGACCGAGAGCAACCGCTCCAGGTGCGCGTGCAGAAGGTAGCCCTCGTCGGCGAGGAGCCGTTCCACGAGCCCGGCCCGGGAGGCGTGCTGGGGCAGCGAGCGCCGCAGGTAGTCCGGCACGGAGGCCCATCCCACCTCGGCCGCCAGGTCCGTCCAGGCGGCGACCAGCCGTCGCTGGTCGTCCCGGCGGGTCGCCCCGGCCAGTAACGCGTCGTTGAGGGCCTGGTGGAACAGGCGGTACGCGGGCTGGCTGCCGCCACCGGTCTCGACCAGGAAGTTCGCCGCCGACGTACGGGCGAACGCGAGGAGTTCGTCCTCGGTGACCGCGCCGCCGCCGAGCGCCGTCACCGCGGTCCGCCAGAGCGGCAACGGCAGCCCCGGCGTCTCGGCGTACGCCAGGGCGGTGAGAGCGAGCCGGGCGGAGGCCGAGCCGGCGGCCGGCAACCCGGCCAGGTAGGAGTCGAGCGCATGGGCCACTGTGGCGGTGAACGACACCGAGGCCGGGTCGACCGGCGCGATGTCGCGCAGCGCGTGTGCCCGGGCGACGAGACCGGCCACCAGGAAGTTTCCCTTCGCCAGCTCGGCGATGCGGCGGGCCAGCGGGGCAGCCGCATCCGGATCGTTGTACGGACTGCCCGGCCGTTCCGCGCCGAGCAGCCGCAGGGTCGCCAGGGCGTAGTTCACCAGATCGGCCTCGGCGAAGTATTCGGGCGTGTCCAGATCCACCAGCTCGACCGGGCCACCGAAGCAGGAGATGAGGTCGCCCCGGTCGTCGCCGCGCCGGGTGCCGACGACCACCCGGGCGCCGTACCGGCCGCACTCCCGGGCCAGCGGCAGCAGGAGGTCGTCGACGACCTGCCGCGCCTGGCCGGGGTCGGCCGTCTCGTCCAGCGCGTCGATGACGAGCGCGAAGCGAGCCGGACGACTCGCCAGCCGGTCACGTACCGCCGGCATCAGGTCGGCCGGCGCGGCCGGCAGGTCGACGGCGGCGGCCCGTGCGATCTCCACCGCCACCTCGAGCGCGGTCTTGCCCTTGGCGTGCACGGCGCAGGACACCGAGCCGACGGTGGCCCGGACGGCGGTGTCGCCGCCCGGCAGGCTGTCCCGGATCTGCTGGTCGGCCGTCGTCACGACGCGTCCCAGGACGGCGGACTTACCGACCCCGGGTGAGCCGGTGACGATCAGCGGCCCGGTCACGGGCGCCTCTCCGTCGATGAAGTCGACGATCCGCCGGAGCGCGGCCGAACGCCCCCGGAACCGCGCACCACCCTCGGTGTCCACGGCGACGCCCCGCGCCCGGGGCAGCCAGTGCCGGCCGGCCTCACCGTCGGTGCTCAACGTCCACCCCCAGGCCGAGAGGGCGGCGTCGTCGGCGTCTTCGACGCGCCAGGCCGACAACGCGCCCAACGTCATGGCCGGCACCTGCTCGTCGGCGTGGTGCAGGGTGACGGCCTGACCCTTGCCCTTGCCGTCGGCCGTGACGACGACGCCGACCACCGCCTGATACTCCGGGGACCACACGGCGCCGCCGCTGAACCCCTTGCTGAGCGGCCCGGCGGCGCCGCTGTCGATGGTCACGAGGCCGTACCCGCCGGCTTCGACGACGGAGCCGGTCGCCTGGAGGCCGCCGACCACTCCGGCCGGGAAGCCGTACGCCCAGAAGGGACGGTCGAGCAGCGGTTGGGGGGCGAGGCAGCGCAGCCGGGCCGGCGTGACGGTCGCCGGCACCGGCTCGACCAGTTCGAGGACGACCAAATCGACGTACGCCTCCCGCATGCCGTCGTGCCGGCACTGCCGGACCTTGCGCCGGTCGAAGTAGGCGACCTTGGGTGCGCGCGGAAAGGCGACAGTGAGATCGGCGCGGAGGGTGCCGTCGGCGGTGAACGCCACATGGTGGCAGGTGAGCACCAGGTTGGTGGCGATGACGATGCCGGTGCCGAGCGCCTTGTGCGGGTCCGCCTCACGGTGCAGGGCCACCGCCCACGAGCACTCGTCCGGGGCCGTTGTCACGGGCCGATCCGTCCGTCAGCGCCGTGGGCCGGCACCGCGGTCGGTGGGGCCCTCCGGCTGCCAGGCGAGTGTGACCTCGAAGTTCGCCTCTCCGGTCGCCTTTGCCACCACCCAGCTCGCCGTGCCGGTGGCTTTGATCCCGAAGCGCACCTCCACCGCGTCGGGAGAGACGGTCTTGACCTGTTCCAGCAATTCCCGGGCGGCGGCGACCGCCGGCGCCGCGGATTCGCGTACCCAGCCGGCGACGTCGCCGAAGCCGGCGGGCTGGAAACCGGGCGTCGGTTCGACTTCGATCAGGGCAACCGTTTCGTCGTCGACCTGGTAGCGGACCACCTCAGACTGCACGGTCACCTCCGTGACGTATTTCAGGAGAACAGGCGGGAGGGTCGCGGCGGAGCAGAAACTCCGGCCCTCTCGCCGGTCTGCCATGCTGCCCGTTGTCCTTGTCACTTCGCAATGGTCAGGTCCACGAACCGAGCCGAAGCGGCCGAACATGCGTTTCAATCGGACGGTCCACGCAGGACCATTGGAGATCCACCGTCCGGCCGTGTCGGCTTTCGTCAGCCGGATCGGTGACCTTGCGCGAGCCGGACGCCGTCGGCAGAATCGGCCCGTGCGCCGGGGCCGTCCCCGTTGCTCACCTCGATCATGGCCACCCCTTCCGAGCCTTCGATCACACCGTCGACGCGGTGAGAGCTCGTGCCGCAGAGGAGCATCCGCATGCCGGAAAAGGAACTGACCCTCGTCGACCGGTGCATTCTTGTCACGCTGATGGTGAAGGCGGCGCCATTGCCGCAGACCTACTTCACCAATGTCGCCGGAATCAGCCTGAAGCCGGAGCACCGCAGTCGACTCAAGTCCCTCGGTCTGATCGAGGTCACGGAGAAGCCGAGGATTGTTCTGGCCCTCACCGACGAGGGCTGGGATCGGGCTACTGAGGAGTTGGGAGCAGAGCCGCCAAAGCGCGCGGGTGCGGCGGGCGGCACCCTCTACGTCGCGCTCGACTTCCTGCGCCGGCTGATCGACCACTCCGGAACCCGCGCCGACGACCTGTTCCGGATGCAGATCAACCGGGACGAGGTAGTCGCACCGCCGGTGGCGTCGTCGGCGTCCCCGGCCGCGGACGCGGTCACGCTGATCCGGCAGGCGTACCACGATCTGGCCGCCAAGCCCGGTGACTACGTCATGCTGGCCGATCTTCGCGACGCCCTCTCCGACCTGTCCCGCCCCGAGTTCGACGCCGCGCTCCTGACGCTCAACCGGGAGCGCGGCGTGCACCTCGTGCCCGAGTCCAACCAGAAGGTGCTGAAGCCGCAGGAGCGGGCGGCGGCGGTGACCATCGGCAACCAGGACAAGCATCTGGTCGCCATCTCGTCATGATCGGTGACGAGCAACGCCGCGCCCTGACGGCGCTGAGGTTCAACTGGGCGCCGACCCCGGACGACGTCTGGAAACCCACACCGTTCCACGTGGCGGGCCTGCACCACGACGTCGTCACGACGGTGCTGGACAGCTTCGCGGAGGCCCAGGCCAGCACCGACTCCAGTCCGGTGGGCGTGGCCGTCCTCGGCCAGCGCGGCACCGGCAAGACCCACCTCATCGGTACGGTCCGCCAGCAGGTACAGGGCCGCGGCGGGTTCTTCTTCCTGGTCGAGCTGCTCGAGGCCCGGACGTTCTGGCAACGCACCGCGATCTCGATGCTGGAGGGCCTGGTCCGGCCGATGCCGGACGAGACGACCCAGCTACGGACGTTCCTGCGCCGGCTGGCCGACGAGGTGGGGGCACCCCGGACGGTACGACGCGCGGTCGCCGGCGAGACCGAGCTCAGCCGTCCGACGCTCGACGCGTTCGCCGACCTGATCCGCAAGAAGGACCGGCAGATCGGCACGGAGTGTCAGGACACCGCTCGGGCACTGGTGCTCTACGCGGCCGAGCAGTCCGCGGTGCAGGACATCGGCTACGACTTTCTGTCCTCGATGGACGAGGAGGAGCCCGGCCAGCGGGCCGGGTGGGGGCTGCGGCGCAACCGACGGGCTCCCCAGGAGGTGGTACGGGACATCTCCCGGCTGCTCGCCGTCGTCGGCCCGACGGTGATCGCGGTGGACCAGATCGACCTGATGATCGCCCAGTCCGTGAAGGCGACCAACCAGGACGCCCGGGGCGAGGCGGACTGGCAGACGTCGCTCCTGCTCGAACAGGTCGCCAGCGGCCTGATGGCGCTGCGCGAAACCACGCGCCGGACCCTGTCCGTCGTCTCCTGCCTCCCGCAGACGTGGCGCAGCATCCAGCAGCAGGCGACTGACACCGTCCAGGACCGGTTCCGGGAGGCTGCCCCGCTCAAGGAGATCCCGTCCGTCGAGGTGGGCCGCGAGCTGGTCGAGAAGCGGTTCGCCGTGCTCTTCGACGGCCTCGGGTTCACGCCGCCCCATCCCACCTGGCCGGTCCACCCGGACGCGTTCCAGGAGGTCGTCGGCTTCACCCCGCGTGAACTGCTGCGGCGGATCGACACCCACGTCCGGGCCTGCCTGGCCGACGGCGAGGCGCGGGAGCTGCGGCACCTGCTGCACGCGAGCGGCGATCGCGCCGCCGACGGGCTCGTCCACGCCCCGGTCACCGGGCCGCCGCCGGAGAACCGGGCGAACGGGTTCGCCAAGATCGACGCCCGGTACGCGGAGCTGGTCGCCGCCGCCGACACCGCCTCCGCCCTGTCCCCGCAGTCGGAGGATGTCCGCGTCCCGCGCCTGCTCGAAGCCGGCCTGACCGCGTGGATCGCCGCGCAGGGCGCGGCCGTCGAGGCGTTCAGCCTCGACCCGATCCCCGCCGGGACCAAGCCGGCGCTGCACGCACGGCTACGGCACAGCCTGAGTGAGGACAGCGAGGACGAGGAGCACTGGTCGTTCCGGGCCATTTCCGCACCGCATCACATCGCGGTGCTCAACCGGATCCGCAACGCGATCACGACCGCCGGACTCACCGAGGGGGTCGCCAAACGACGGCTCTTCCTGTTGCGCAGCGCGGATTGGTCGACCGGCGCCCGTACCCGGGAGGTGCTGGACGCGTTCGAGCGGGCCGGCGGTCGGAGGCTTCCCCTGGACGCGCCAGACGTCGCCCGGCTGGCCGCGCTCGAACAACTCGTCCAGGACTACGGGCGGGAGACGCTGCGGCCCTGGTTCGCCGATCGCCGGCCGGCGTCCGACATCACCTGTCTGCGGGAGGCGCTGGGCGACTGGCCGGGCGCACCGGAAGCCGTCCGGACCGAGGAGCGGCCAGAGGAGATGCCGGAGCGGCCCCCGGTCGGGACGCCGCCGCCGGTCACCGCTGCGCCGCGCTCCGCCGGTTCCGGGCCGGTTCCACCGATGATCGCTCCCCTGCCGCCGGTGGCGGGCATCGACCCGGAGCGGATGGAGATCGGCACGGTCACCGGGCGGCCGGACCCGGTCGGCATCGACCTGGAAGCGCTGCGCCGGCACACTGTCATCTTCGCCGGCTCCGGCTCCGGCAAGACCGTCCTGATCCGCCGTCTGATCGAGGAGTGCGCCCTGCGCGGCGTGTCGGCGATCGTGCTCGACCCCAACAACGACCTGGCCCGGCTCGGCGAGGCCTGGCCCGAGCCGCCGCCGGGCTGGGGCGCCGACGACGCCCGCCGCGCGGCGGAATACCTGGCCGGCACCGACGTCGTCGTCTGGACGCCGGGACGGCAGGCCGGTCGGCCGCTGACCTTCCAGCCGTTGCCGGCCTTCGCCGACGTGCTCGACGACCCGGACGGGTTCACCTCGGCGGTCAACGCCGCCGTCGCCACGCTCGCCCCGCACGCCCGGGTAGACGGCGGGACCGACAAGGCCCGGCTGGGCCGCGCCGTGCTGCGCGAGGCGCTGATCGGTTACGCCCGCAGCGGCGCAAGCGACCTGCGTGAGTTCACCGACGTCCTCAACGACCTCCCGGACGGGGTGAGTCAGCTCGACAGCGCGCCCAAGCTGGCCGCCGGCATGGCACAGCTGCTCAAGGCCGCCCTGATAAACGATCCTCTCCTGGGCGGCGTCGGAGAGCCTGTCGACCCGGGCGAACTGCTCACCCCGCCACCCGGTCGCCGTGCCCGGGTCTCGGTGATCAACCTCGCCGGGCTGTCCGAGGAGAGTCAGCGGCAGAGCTTCGTCAACCAGTTGCAGCTCGCCCTGTTCACCTGGATCAAACGCCATCCGGCCGGGGACCGGCCACTCGGTGGACTCTTCGTCATGGACGAGGCGCAGACACTGGCCCCGTCCGGTGCCGTGACCGCCTGCACCCAGAGCACGCTCGCGCTGACCTCGCAGGCCCGCAAGTACGGGCTGGGGCTGGTCTTCGCCACCCAGGCGCCGAAGGCACTGCACAACCAGATCCCCGGCAACGCCGCCACGCAGTTCTTCGGCCTACTCACCGTGCCGGTGCAGATCGAGGCGGCCCGGGACGTGGCCAGGGCGAAGGGCACCGACGTCCCGGACATCGGCAAGCTGCGTACCGGCCAGTTCTACGCCACCGTGGAGGGTGCCCGGTTCGTCAAGATGCAGGCGCCGATGTGCCTGACCCACCATCCCCGCAGCCCGCTGACCGCCGAGGAGATCGTCCAGCTGGCGACGGTCAGGTGACGTCGCGGCGCATCGGAACGACCACGGCGATCGCGGCGGCGGCCAGCGCGTACCCGGTCAGCAGCAGGGTGCCGGCCGCCGGCGGCAGGAGTGCGACGGCGTCGCTGCCGAGTTGCGCGGACATCGCGTCGGCGACGTAGGTGAAGTCGGTGAGCCAGCGATTGTGAGACGATCGCCGGATGAGCAGCGCCACCTCCCCAGGCGTCAGTGCCCTCGCCATCAACGTGACGGTGCCGGAGGAGTTGCGCTGGACCGACACCCGGCGCGGCGAGGAGTTCACCCTGACCACGCTCAACATCAGGCTGCTGCCGGACGGTCGCCTCGCCGCGAAGGCGTACGGTCGGCCCACTGCGGGTGGACGGGGCGCGTACGTGTCGTTCCGGGTGCCTGACCGGCCGGAGCTGGCCGCGCTCGTGGCGGCGGCGGCCGACCGGGCCGCCGCGCTGTGGGCCGCGCACGGCGGCCTGGACTGACGACGGCGGGTCGTCGCCCGGATGTCCGGCCGGCCGGCTCAGTCGTCGCCCGCCGCGTCCTGAGCGCGCCGTTGCGGACGTCGGCCGGGCGGGGACTGCGCCTCGGGACCGGGGTCGGGCACCTGTGGCATCGGCCGGGTGACCGGCCCGTCGCCGGTGACGCGGAGCTGTTCGCCGTGGTGCCACAGCTCCACCGCGTCGCCCGGCGCGGCGTCCGGCAGCTCGTAGCGGGCCTGGCGCCCGGTGAGCGTGACCCGCAGCCGCTGCCCGTGCCTGCGCAGGTGGAACACCAGCCGGGCGATCGGTCCGGGTAGCCGCGGCTCGAAGGAGAGCACACCCCGGTCGTCGCGCAGCCCGCCGAAGCCCTGCGCCACCACCAGCCAGGCGCCGGCCAGGGACGCGAGGTGCAGCCCGTCGGCGGTCTTGTCGCCGAGGTCGGCGAGATCCTGCAACGCCGTCTCGGCGAACAGGTCGTACGCCAGGTCGAGGTGCCCGACCTCGGCGGCGAGGATCGCCTGCGCGGACGCCGACAGCGACGAGTCCCGGACGGTCCGCGCCTGGTAGTAGGCGACGTTGCGCGTCTTCTCCTCGGCGGTGAAATCCCCCGGGCAGCGCAGCATGGCCAGCACCAGGTCGGCCTGCTTGACCACCTGCTTGCGGTACAGCTCCAGGTAGGGGAAGTGCAGCAGCAGCGGGTAGTCGTCCTCACCGGTGCCGGCGAAGTCCCACTCCGGTTGTGCGGTGAATCCGGCCGACTGCTCGTGCACGCCGCGCTTGCCGTCGTAGGGGACGGACATCGCGTCGGCGGCAGCCCGCCAGCCGGCCACCTCGGCGGCGTCGACGCCGAGCCGCGCGGCCACCTCCGGGCAGTCCTGGACGGCGTCGGCGGCGCCGCGCAGGTTGCGCCGGGCCATGAGGTTGGTGAAGACGTTGTCGTCCACCAGCGCGGAGTACTCGTCCGGGCCGGTGACGCCGGTCAGGTGGAACGCGCCGTCGTCGTCGAAGTGGCCGTAGCCGTGCCACAGCCGGGCGGTCTCGATCAGCACCTCGGCCCCGCACTCGGCGAGGAACGCGGTGTCGCCGGTGGCGGCGACGTACCGCAGAACCGCGTCGGCGATGTCGGCGTTGACGTGCAGGCCCGCGCTGCCGGCCGGCCAGTAGCCGGAGCACTCCCGGCCGCTGAGCGTCCGCCACGGGTAGGTGGCACCGGTCAGGCGCAGCTCGGCCGCGCGGTCGCGGGCCTCGGGCAGGTGGGCGTGCCGCCAGCGCAGCGCCGAGCGGGCCAGTTCCGGTGCCAGGTACGTCAGCACCGGCAGCACGTAGCCCTCGGTGTCCCAGAGCACGTGCCCGTCGTAGCCGTTGCCGGTCAGCCCCTTGGCCGGGATGGTCCGGTCGCCGTCGGCGCGGCCGGACTGGAGCAGGTGGAACACGGAGAACCGCACCGCGAGCTGCAGCTCCGGGTCGCCGTCCAGCTCGACGTCGGCGGTGGCCCATGCCGCGTCGAGCGCGGCGCGCTGCTCGGCGAGCAGGGCGTCGAACCCGTCGTCGCGGGCCGTGGCCGCCTCCGCGACGACCAGTTCGGCCAGTTCGCCGGCCGGGGTGCCGTCGACGCCCGTGTACTCGTGGGCGGCGAACCGGGTGACCCGGATCCGCTCGCCGGGGCGTACCGGGCCGGACAGCGCCAGCCGGAACCGGTCGGCGGTCAGTTCGGTGTCGGTGGCGACCTCGTCGGCCGCCTCGACCCGGTGCGCGACCGCCACGGCGACCCGCTGGCGGCTGCGCCCGGTGCGGTGCACGAGCACACCGTCGAGGCCGTCGTCGCGGCGGATCTCGCCGGTGAGCGGGTCGTGGATCACCGAGGCGGCCCGGGGGTCGTCGGCGCGTTCCGGCACCCGCTGGTTGGCGAGCAGGTCGGCGCCGACCCGCAGCCGGACCGGCTCGTCCAGCGGCTCGACCGTCCAGTCGAGCGCGGCGACCGGACGGCGGGTGAGCGAGACCAGGCGGGTGCTGCGGATCCGCACGCCCCGGCCGCCCGGCGAGACCCACTCGGTCTCCCGGCGGACCACCCCGGCGCGCAGATCCAGTTCCTGGTGGTGCCGCCGGATCGTGCCGGTGCGCAGGTCGAGCGGCTCGTCGTCGACCCAGAGCCGGATCAGGGCGGCGTTCGGCGCGCTGATCACGGTGTCGCTGCGTTCCGGGAACGCGTACCCGCTCTCCGGGTAGATCAGCTCGTGCTGCTCGTGGAACCCGTTGAGGTAGCTGCCGGGCATGCCGCAGGGCTCGCCCTCGTCGAGCGTCCCCCGCCAGCCCACCCAGCCGTTGGCGAGTGTGAAGACGGATTCCGTCTCGCCCAGCCGGTCCAGGTCCGCGCTGGTACGCCGGATCCGCCATCCGTCGTCGCCGTGCGACACGTGCCCCTCCCGAGTCCGAAGCCTGGACCGCCACCGAACCAGACCCGGCTGGGAGGTGGCTGAAACTGAGGTACCCGTGGGTGCCGCCGCCCGCACCTGGGGGTGGCCGATCACACGCTGACGAGCATCAGCGTGGCGGCGGTGCCGAGCACCAGGAACGGCCCGAACGGCAGGTGCCCGGACCAGCGGACCCGCCGGGCGGCGAGCAGCACCACGCCGGCCAGCCCGGCGAGGACGAGCGCGAGCACCAGCCCGGCCACCAGCACCGGCCAGCCGTGCCAGCCGAGCAGCGCGCCCGCGCCGAGCGCCAGCTTGGCGTCGCCGAGGCCGAACCCGCGCCGCCCGAACAGCAGCGTGGTCGCGGCGAAGCCGCCGCCGAGCGCCAGACCGGCCAGCGCGGCGCGTACCAGCGGGTCCGCGCCCGGACCGGCCAGCGCGGCCACCCCGAGCAGCGTCCACGCGCCGGCGGCGGACGGCCAGGTGAGCCGGTCGGGCAGGCGGTGCGCCATCGCGTCCACGATCGTCATCGGCACCGCCCAGACCAGCCACCAGGCCAGCGCCAGGCGCGCGGCGGGGGCACCGCCGGCGAACACCGGCACCGCCACCGCGAGCAGCAACGCGGCCTCCACCACCGCGGGCGCCGCGCCGACCCGAGCCCGGCAGACCGGGCAGCGGGCGGCGGGGCCGAGCGCCGGCAGCGGCCGGTCCAGCCCGATCGGGGCGCCGCAGCCGTCGCACGCCGTCCGGTCCGGACACCCCTGCGGTACGGCGTAGCGCGCCACCGCCAGCCGGAGCAGGGGTACGACCGTCAGGGCCGCGACCAGCCGGGCGCTCGGACGGCGGGCATCGGCCACCGGTCCGGTACGCCGCACCCGTTCAGCCGTCATGCCGGCTCCTCCGTCCGGTCGCCGCGCGTTCCATCGCGGAGCACGCAGAGTGATTTATCGGTGGTGCGCATGTGACGGCCGGGGCGCGCGGGGAAGTCTGATCCGACGCGGCGGCGGCCGGAAACGAGGCGGGGCGTGCACCGCGGCGGACCGGCGGGACGGATCGGACGAGCGGCACGTCTGCCACCCATACCGGCGGCTTCGCGGCGGCTCGTCACCGCCGTCGTGGCGTGTACGGGTGAGCACACGCCCGCCGGCCCGGAGCCCCGCCGAAGCCCGCTCGTCATCGTGGTGACACACACCGGCCACCACCTCCCGTCTTCACTCACCGTGTTCACGTGAATTGCCTCTGTTGCATCGGCGGACGTGAGCCTATGCTCGCCCCTTGGGTACGACGCAACCCCCGGATCAATGGGCGTCGGAGGCACGAGGGAACAGCATCCACAGCGATCAGTAGAGGTCAATACAAGTGGCGGCGACGGGGCCCGGGGTGACAGTTCCGGGCGCGCTTCCGCATGCCCGGAGCGGGTCGGCGTGATCGCCCCGGGTCGGCACCGAGGAGGGATCGGCGTTGCGCACACGGCAATCCCGCCGATGGGAAATCTTCCTGCTCAGCGTTGCGTTGGTGGTCGGCTCCGCCGGCTGCGGCACCGAGCCGGAGGCGGCCACCGGTCCGCTGACCGGCCGCGCCGCCGCACCCGCCACCCATTCCAGCGCCGAGGAGAAGGCGGCTGGAAAAGCGGCTCTGGCCGCCTATTCCGGCTATCTCGACGCGTCCCGGGCAGCCAGCGCGCGCAGCGATCCGTCCCATCCCGCTCTGACCCGTTTTCTGGCTGATCCACTGCTGACTCGGGTGCGAATGGCGATTCTCGACGCGAAGGAGCACGGCGCGATGCGTACCGGGAAACTGCTCTCCGACCCCGAGGTCGTGTCGGTCGACCTGGCCGCCCGCCCACCCACCGTCGAGATCCAGGACTGCCTGGACGCGAGCGGCTACCGGCTCGTCTACGCCAGAAACGGCAAGGCCGTACCCGGCACCCGCGGCGGGCGCTACCTGGCCACCGCGACAGCGGTCCGGTACCCGGACGGCCGGTGGCTGGTCAACGGCGGCGCCGCACATCAGGACCAGCCGTGCTGACCTGGGGAGGAAGGGGTGTCCCGGCCCGGCCCGACCGGGCCGGGACACCCCGCCGGCTGCTGCTCGCCGCCGGTCTGGCCGCGCTGCTGACGCTCACCGGCGCACCCGCCCGTGCCGCCGACCCGGGCGGCGCGTGCCCGCCGGAACAGACCGACTGCGACGTCTGGGACGACGACCCCGGCATCCCCGGCGGACCGGGCGGCCCGGGTGGCGGCGGAGACAACGGCGGCGGGGGCGGCAACGGCGGAGGCACGCCGAAGTGCCAGTGGAACGGCCGGGCCATCCCCTGCTACCACCCGGTGCTCGGCTGGTTCAACAACGCCGACGGCTGCTACTACAAGCTTGAGGAGCCGCAGGGCGAGGCGCCTCCCGGCCAACAGTGGTACCAGCTCACCTGCAACGGCGGCGACCTCGGCAGCATCCGTCGGGCCCTTCTGGACGCGCCGCCGGACGGCTACGGCGCGCCGCCGGACCCGGAGGAACTGGCCCGCCGCGCGCTGGCCTCGATCTCGCTGCTCCCGCCCCGGGCCGCCGTGGCGCCCCGGCGCAGCCAGGGCCCCGGTCTGGTCGGACTGCCGGTCTGGATGTGGGCCAGCCCGGGTGCCTCGTACTTCGGGCCGCTGTCCGCGTCCGCCTCCGACCGCGGGCTGACCGTGGAGATCACGGCGAAGGTGGACCGGATCGTCTGGCACATGTCCGACGACATCGACGTCACCTGCGACGGACCGGGCACGCCGTACCGGGCCGACGGGCCGAGGGCCGGCTCCACCTCGCCCGACTGCGGCCTCGACCAGGGCTATCCGGAGGCCGGCACCTACGAGGTGAGCGCCACGACGTTCTGGACCGTCGAGTGGTCCGGCGGCGGGGAGAGCGGCGTCATCGCCCAGAGCCGGTCCAGCGGCGTCGTCCCGGTACAGATCAACGAGCTTCAGGTGGTGACCCGATGAGTGTCGTGGCAGCCCGCAACGGAACCCCGGTGGAGGCGCCCGTCGCGCCGCCGAAGGTGGTCCGGCAACGACGCGTCCGCCCCGGCCTGCTCGGCCTGGCGGTTCTGCTGATCGCCCTCGGCGGGCTGGGCGCGGCGTTCGCGGTCACCTCGGTCCGCTCCACCGGCACGTACCTGGCGGTGGCCCGGCCGGTCGACGTGGGACAGCAACTCACCGCCGACGACCTGGTGCCGGTACGCGTCTCCGGCGGACGGGAACTCCAGCCGGTACCCGCCGACCGGATGGACGAGGTGCTGGCGCTGCGGGCGGCCGTCCGGCTCACCCCGGGCACGCTGCTCACCCCGGCGCAGCTCACCGAGGCCCCGCTGCTCGGCTCCGGGCAGCAGCAGATCGCACTGGGGCTGGAACCCGAGCAGGTGCCGGCCCGCAAGCTGAACCCCGGCGACAAGGTGCTGCTGGTCAGCACGCCCTCGAACGCGACCGGCGGCGGCTCCGAGGCGTCCCGCGGCGGCGGCACCCGGTTCGAGGGCACCGTGATCGACACCGCCGCGCCCCAGCACGGTGACGTGGTGGTCTACCTGGCGCTGGCCGTACGGGACGTGCCGGCGGTCGTGGCGCTCGCCGCGGACGACCGGATCGCGCTCGTCCTCACCGAGGCGGCCTGATGGCGATCATCGCCCTGGTCTCGGCGAAGGGGTCGCCGGGCGTCACCACCGCCGCGCTCGCCGCCGCGCTGAGCTGGCACCGGCGGCTCGTGCTGGCCGAGTGCGACCCGGCGGGCGGCTCGATCCTCGCCGGCTACCTCGGCGGGGCGCTCGACGGTCCGCGCGGCATCGGTGAGCTGGCGGTGGGCGAGTTGCGCGACGGCAGCCTGGAGCATGCGTTCTGGTCCCAGCTGGTCGACCTGGACGCGCCCCGCCGGGAACGGCTGCTGCTGCCCGGGGTGGTGGACCCGGCCCAGGCCGGCAGCGTGATCCCGCTCTGGCAGCGCTTCGCCGACTACTTCACCGGGCTGGAACGGGGCGAGCCGCCCTACGACGTGCTGGTCGACTGTGGCCGGCTGGCGGTGGGCGGTACACCGTGGCCGCTGCTGCGGGCCGCCGCGGTGGTACTGCTGGTCACCCGCGCGCACCTGCCCGACCTCTCCGCCACCCGGGCCACCGCCCGCGCGGTCGAGCGGGATCTCACCGAGCACCGCGTACCGCCCGGCACGCTGCGACTGCTCGTGGTCGGGGACGGGCACGGCACCAGCGAGATCAGCAAGGCGCTGCGGCTGCCGGTGATCGCCCGCCTGCCACACGACCCGCGTACCGCCGAGGTGCTCGCCCACGGCGGCACCGTACGGGCCAACCGGCCGCTGATGCGCGCGGCCGGTGCCCTGGAGGTGCCGGTCCGGGCGCTGCTGGACCGGCGGCGCGCCCGGCTGGCCTGGCCCGGGGTCACCACACCGCGCGCGGTGACCGCGCCGAGCGTGCCGGGGGTGTCAGGTGCGGTTTGAGCCGGTCTCCCACGACCCACGCGGGCAGCAGCCGGGCGTCGTCTCCACGGTCCCGCCGCTCGCCCCGCCGAACGGGCGGCACCACCTCCCCGGCCCGGCGCCCGCCGCACCCCCGGCGCCACCACCACGCCCCCGGGTCGACTTCGCGGTGGTCCGCGAGCTGCGCCGGGAGCTGAGCGAACGGCTCACCCACTGGCAGCGCGGACGCGAGTTCGACGCCGACGCCGAGGAGGTCGAGCGCGCCCGGCTGGCGGTCGCCGTGGTGTCCGCGTACGCCGACTCGGTACGCCGGGCCGGCACGCCGATGGCGGCGGACTCCGAACGGCTGCTGCTCGACCAGGTCACCGCCGAACTCGTCGGGCTGGGCCGGCTCCAGACGCTGCTCGTCGACGACAGCATCGAGGAGGTGCACATCCTCGGCTGCGACCAGGTACGCATCACCCGGCACGGCGGCGGCGTCGACTGGGCCGAGCCGATCGCCGAGACCGACGACGAGCTGGTGGAGATCCTCCAGGCGGCGGCCCGCCGGGCCGGGGCCACCGAGCGGTCACTGTCCACCTCGAAGCCCACGCTCGACCTGCAACTACCGGACGGCAGCCGACTCGCCGCCGTGTTCCTGGTCAGCCACCGCCCGTACGCGGTCATCCGCAAGCACAACACGCTCGACGTGAGCCTGGAGGACATCGCGGGCGGGCGGCCCGACCTGGACGAGATGATCGACCCGCTGCTGCGCGACTTCCTCCGGGCGTCCCTGCGGGCCGGGCTGAACATCATGGTGGCCGGGCTCGCCGGGGCCGGGAAGACCACAGTCATCCGGGCGCTGATGGGCGAGATCCCGGCCGACGAGCCGTACGTGCTGCTGGAGGAGAGCCGGGAACTCCTGCCGGCCCGGCGCGGGCACAAACACCGGGCGGTGATGAGCTTCGAGTCCCGGGAGGGACACGGCGAGCGCGGCGCGGACGGGCGGCCGGCGGGTGAAATCAGCATCGCCGACCTGATCCCGGTGTCGCTGCGCATGGGCGTGCTGCGGATCATCGTCGGCGAGGTGCGGTCCCGGGAGATCGTGCCGATGCTCCAGGCGATGACGACCAGCCGCGGGTCGATGTGCACCATCCACGCGCGTACCCCCTCGGGGGTGAGCGAACGCATCATCGAGCTGGCGCTGTCGCACGGCCGGGAGATGACTGTCGACCAGGCCCGCCGGATGGCCGGCAACGCGCTCGACCTGATCGTCTACGTGACGGTCGAGGACGAGACCGCGATCGGCGGGCGCAAGCACCGCTTCGTCTCGCACGTCGAGGAGGTCATCGGCGTCGGCGAGGGCAACCGGATCACCACGACGACCGTCTTCGGTCCCGGCCCGGACGGCCGCGCGGTCCCCCGCCACCTGCCCGAACGTATCCGCGACCAGCTGCTGCGCGTCGGCTACGACGCCCGCCTGCTCACCCGGTTCGTCGAGGCAGGTGTGGGCGCCTGGCGGCGGCCCCGGCACACCCGCCTCGGGGCGCGGCCGAGCGGAGGCCCGGCGTGACGCAGATCGAACTGATCGCCCTGGTCTCCGGCGCGGCCTGCGTGGCCGGGCTGGTGCTGACGGTCGTCGCGCTCGTCGGCACCCGCCGCCCGCCCGGCCCGGCGGCCGGTGCCGGGCCGGGCCTGAGCCGGCTCTGGACCGGTTCCGGCGCGAGCCGTGCCGACCAGCGCCGCTACCAGCTCCTGCTCGGTGCCGCGGTGGTTGCCGGGGCGGTGGCGTTCCTGCTCACCGGACTGCCGGTGGTCGGCCTGCTGGTGGCGCTCGCGGTGCCGGGCGTGCCGTGGCTGTTCGCTGTCGGCCGGGCCGAGCAGCGGGCCATCGCCCGGGTCGAAGCCGTAGGCGAGTGGGCCCGCCGGCTCAAGGACATCTCGGCCACCGGCCAGGGACTCCAGCAGGCGATCATCGGCACCATCGCCACCGCGCCGGAGGAGATCCAGGAGGAGGTACGCACGCTCGCCGCCCGCCTCCAGGCCGGCTGGCTGGCCCGCTCCGCCCTGCTCGCCTTCGCCGACGAGATCGCCGACCCGGTCGCCGACCAGGTGGTGGCCGCGCTGATCCTGCACCTCACCGACCGGGGTGAGCGCCTCGGCGACGTGCTCGGGTCGATCGCCACCGCCGCCTCGGCCGAGGTGGCGACCCGGCGCGAGGTGGAGGCGAAGCGCACCCAGCCCCGGTTCGCGGTCCGCTTCCTCACCGGCATGACGCTGGCGACGCTCGCGTACGGGCTGGTGAACAGCGACTACATCCGGCCCTACGGGACGGTGACCGGTCAACTCGTGATGGCGGTGCTCGGCGCGGCGTTCGTCGGCCTGCTGGTCTGGGTGCGTTCGATGAGCCAGCCGCCCCGGCCCGCGCGGTTCCTGCCGGCGCCCGACCCGGAGGAGGCGATCGCGTGAGCGCGAGGAGCGAGCTTGCGAGCCCCGCAGTCGCGAACGAAAGGCGGGCAGCGTGAGCGCGAGGAGCGAGCTTGCGAGCCCCGCAGTCGCGAACGAAAGGCGGGCAGCGTGAGCGCGCTCAACTGGCAGATGGCGATCGGGGTGCTCGGCGGGTGCGCGGTCGGGCTCGGGCTGTTCCTGGTCGTACGCGAGGCCCTGCCGGCCACCCCGGCACTCGGCCCGGCGCTGCGCCGGCTGCACCAGCCGCCCGGCCAGGCCCCGGCCGCCGGAGCCGGGCCGGACTGGCTCGGCGGGTTCGCCCGCTGGCTGCGCCCGCCGCACCGGCAGCTCGCCCTGCTCGACCGCACCCCCGAGCAGTACGCCCTGTCGGTGCTGCTGTCCGCACTCGTCGGATTCGCCACCCCGGCGGTCGCCTCGGCGGTGCTCTTCGTCGGCGGGGTGGCGCTGCCGGTGGCCGTACCGGTGGTGGCCAGCCTGGGCCTGGCGCTCGGTGCCGGACTGCTCGCGCACCGCGCGGTCCTGGCCAAGGCGGACGCCGCCCGGGACGAGTTCCGGCAGGCGGTATGCGCCTACCTCGACCTGGTGGCGCTGCAGCTGTCCGCCGCGCACGGCCCGGTGCAGTCGCTGGAACGCGCGGCGGCGGTCTGCGACGGCTGGGTCTTCGACCGGATCCGGGAGGCGCTGCGGCTCGCCCAGCTCCAGATGCACTCGCCCTGGGACGAGTTGCAGGAGCTGGCCGAGCGCATCGGCATCCCGGAGCTGGGCGACGTGGGCGCCATCATGCGCTCCTCCGGCAGTGAGGGTGCCCAGGTGCACGAGACGTTGCGGTCCCGTGCCGACTCGCTGCGCGACCAGATCCGCACCGACAACCTGGCCCGGGCCGAGGGGGTCACCAGCAAGTTGGACATCCCCGGCTCGCTGCTGGTGTTCGTCCTGCTCGGCTTCGCCGTCTATCCGTTCCTCGCCCGTCTGTGAACCCACCCGAGAAGGAGACGACCATGCACCTCTACGCCTACCTGTACGTGGCGGTGAGCACCCGCCTCGCCGAGCTGCGCCGGGACTCCGAGCGCGGCGACAGCCCGGTACCGACCGCGGTGATCATCTTCGGCCTGGTCGCGGTGGCCATGGCGGTCACCGGGCTCGCCCTGGCCAAGGCGAACGACTGGATGAACGCCATCCCGAACAACACGGCGCCGCAGGCCCCGTGATGCAGCGCCCCGCCCGTACGGTCCGGAGCCGGCCGGCGTCCGCCGGCCGGCTCGCCGGCCCGCCCGGTCCGGGGCGGTTCACCGCTGCCCTGCGCGCCCGCCTGGCCGAGGGCGAGCGGGGCGCCAACCCGGTCGAGCTCGCAGTGGTGATGCCGGTGATCCTGGTGATGCTGTTCGGCTCGATCCAGGTCGCCGTCTGGTTCGTGGCCCGGTCCACCGCGCTGAACGCCGCGCAGACCGCTGTGAACGCCCAGCGCACGATCGACGCCGGGCCGGACGCCGGCCGGCAGCGGGCGATCAGCTTCCTGCAACAGTCCGGAGACTGGCTGGTCGACTGGGAGCAGACCGGCCCGGCCTGCGTCGAGAGCGCCTCCGCTGTCACCTGCACGGTGCAGGGCCGCTCCCTGTCGGTCATCCCGGGCGTCTCGTTCGAGGTCACGCAGACCGCGCACGGCCCGGCCGAACGCTGGACCACCGGATGAGCGCCGGGCCGCGGCGGGACCGGGGTTCCGTCTCGATCGAGGTGGCGGTGCTCGCGCCCGCCTTCATCGGGCTGATGGTGCTGGCCGGGGTCGCCGGGCGGACCGCTGTCGCGGACGAGGCGGTGGAGTCGGCCGCCCACGACGCCGCACGGGCCGCCTCGCTCGCCCGCACCGCCGACGACGGCGAGGAGGCCGCCGAGGTGGCGGCCCAGGACCAGCTCGGCTGGGCGGGGCTGAACTGCTCCGGCCCACCCCAGATCGATCTGTCGGGCTCCGTGGCCGGGACGACGACGAGCTTCGCCGCCGCGTACCAGAGCGCCGCAGGCGTTCCCGCGACCGTGACGGTCACGGTGACCTGCACCGTTTCCTTCGACGACCTGAGCGCGCCCGGCCTGCCCGGCGTGCCGGGCGGCAAGACCGTCTCGGCGAGATTCACCTCGCCGTTGGACACCTACCGGAGTCGCGGATGACCGGGCGGCGCGAGGCGGAGAACGGCCGGGTGAGCCTGTTCCTGGCCGTGGCGATGACCGGCGTACTCGCGATCATCGCCCTCGCCTACGACGGCGCCGGTCAGCTGCGCACGCTCCAGCGCGCGGACAACCTGGCCGCCGAGGCGGCCCGCGCCGGCGGCCAGATGATCGACCGGGCACGGGCCATCGAGGGCGGCCCGAAGCGCATCGACCAGGTCGCCGCTCGCGCCGCGGTCGCCGGCTACCTCGCCGCAGCGGGCGGCGTCCAGGACCACGAGGTCGACTTCCCAGTGGTCGGCACCGAGACCCAGATCCGGGTACGCGTGCAGATCACCTACAGCCGGGACCTGCTGGGTCTGTTCGGCGTGCAGGACACCGCCATCGTCACCGGTGAGGCCACCGCTCGGGCGCTCACCGGACCACCGTAGGAAGGGAAGGCCACCATGGGCGCACCCCGACGCTCCCCCGTCCGCCGCGCCGGCCAGGTCGTCACCGGGCTCGGCGCCCTCGTCGTGCTCGTCGGCGTGCTGGCCGGCGGGCCGGTCGCGCTGCTGGCGTTCGCCGGCAACCCGCTGCCGGATCACCTGCCCACGCTGGCCGAGGTCGGTACGGCGTTGACCAGCCGCGACGACGGCCGGCTGTTCCTGCGCGCGCTGGCCGTGGTGGGCTGGTTCGGCTGGGCCACGTTCGCGTTCTCCGTGGTGGTTGAGCTACTCGCGGCGGCGGTACGGCGACCGGCGCCGAAGCTGCCCGGCATGCACCGCCAGCAGAAGGCGGCCGCCGCGCTCGTCGGGTCGGTGGCGCTGATCCTGGTCGCGAGCCCGGCCGCGGCGAGCGCCGCCGCGTTGACCGCCCCGCAACCGGCGGTCGCCGCCGTCACCTCACCGGCGGTGGCCGCGAGCCGGGTCGCGCCGGCGGCCCCGGTCGCGTCGAAGGCGGATGACCCGGCCGTGTACCGGGTGGCGAAAGGCGACTATCTGGGCGAGGTCGCGGATCGCTACCTGGACGACTTCGACAGGTACAAGGAACTGGCCCGGCTGAACCGGCTCGCCGACCCGGACCGGATCCGTCCGGGGCAGCTCATCACGCTGCCGGACGGAGCGACGGATGCGGGGGCCCGGCGGCACGCCGCCGGACGGATCGTGGTCACCAAGGCGGCCGAGACGGCACCGGTCAAGCCCGGTGGCGACGGCGCCTCCGCGACCACCCCGAAGGCGAAGCCCAAGCCCACGCCGCGGGACGCGACGCCCACCGTGGAGGCTCCCGTCGGTCAGCCGCCGGCCATGTCGGCGGGCGCGTCCCGGCCGGCCGCCGACGAGGGCATCAACCGTCCGCTCGCCATCTCGGCGGTGCTGGCCGTGGCGAGCATCGTGGGCGCCCAGATCGGCGCGCTGCTCGGGTTGCGCAAGCGCCCGGCGCCCGCCCGTGCGCTGCCGAGCGGGCGGCACCGGCGGGACTGACTCAGGGCAGCCGGGCCTCGACCCGGCCGGACACCACGCGGCTGGGCAGCACGACCTGGTCGTTGGCGGACGGGCCGTGCACGACCTCGCCCCCGTCGAGCCGGAACGCGCTGCCGTGCCAGGGGCAGACCACGCAGGCGTGGCCGTCGATCTGCTCGATCGTGCCCTCGCCGAGCGGGCCGCTCTGGTGCGGGCAGCGCTCCAGCATCACGCTGACGTCGTCGCCGTCCCGGTAGAGGATCACCGAGACGTCGTCGATCTTCTTGGTGACCAATTCGTTCCGGGGCAGGCTGCTCAGGTCGCCGACCTGGTGCCAGCCGTCGCTGATCAGGTGCATCTCGGAGACGCTCTGGCTGGCCTGGGCGCCCTGTTTGTACGCGAGGTGCCCGCCCAGGTACGCCCCACCGCCCGCGGCGGACAGCCCCAGAAAGGACAGTGTCCGGCCGAGGCCGTGCCGCCCGTTGAGCCGGGCCGCCAGCGAGCCGGCGTACAGCACCAGGCCGACCGTGTTCGCGGCGGCGTGCACCAGCCCGATCCGGCGCTGGTCGCGGGTGAGAGTGGCCCAGTCGTTGAGCCCGGCGGCTGCGGCGGGCAGCGCGCTGACCGTACCGAGACCCACCAGCGCGGTGGCGGCCCGGCGCTGGCCGGGGAGCAGGTCCACCACGGCGGCGGAGATCCAGGCGCCGACCGGCACCTGCACCATCGCGGGGTGCAGCGGATGGCCGAGCCACACCCCGTGCAGCGCGTCGCGTACCCGCTGGGAACGCAGCGTGCCCTGGACGGCGCGCTGCAACCGGTCGCCCACCCGGTCGAGACCGGTGGCCTGTTCGATCTTCGTCAGTAGTTCGCGCACCTGTTCCGACTTCCCGGCAGGAGAGCCCCCAAACCGGACGCCCCGGATTTCCCTCGCACGGAACCCCCGCTGGATATACCCGGGCGGCCGACCATATATAGGGAGCTGCGTGACCCGGACGTGCTGGCTCGCTGGGAACAGCAGGTGACAGCGGGCCTGCTCGCCGTGTGCCCGCTGGTCGAGCTGGAGTTCCTCTGCACCGCGCGGCCGGTCGCCGACCGGACGCGACTGGCGGAGCAGCTCCGGGCCGCCTTCGGCTGGGTGGTCATGCCGGACCGGATCTACGAACGCGCCGCCGAGATCCAGGGCGAGCTGACCGCCCGGGGCACGCACCGTTCGGCGGGCGCGGTCGACCTGCTCATCGCCGCCACCGCCGAATACCACGGGCTCTCGCTGCTGCACTACGACCGGGACTTCGAACAGGTCGGCGCCGTCACCGGCCAGCCGATGCGCTGGCTGACCCGGCCCGGCACGATCAAATAGGCCGTAGTCACGGCAGCGCCGTCGCGGGCATGCTGGGCCCATGGGAGTACGCGTCAAGCACGCCGGTGCCGTGACCACTGTGATCCTGGACCGGCCCGAGGCCCGCAACGCCGTGGACGGGCCCACCGCACGAGCCCTGGCCGACGCGTTCCGCGCGTTCGACGCCGACCCGCAAGCAGCGGTCGCCGTGCTCTGGGGAGCGGGCGGCACGTTCTGCTCCGGCGCCGACCTCAAGGCCGTCGGCACACCGCGCGGCAACCGCGTCGAGCCCGACGGCGACGGGCCGATGGGCCCCACCCGGATGCGGCTGTCCAAGCCGGTGATCGCCGCGATCTCCGGGTACGCGGTGGCGGGCGGGCTGGAGCTGGCGCTCTGGTGCGACCTGCGGGTCGCCGAGTCGGATGCGACGCTCGGCGTGTTCTGCCGGCGCTGGGGTGTGCCGCTGATCGACGGCGGGACGGTCCGGCTGCCCCGGCTCATCGGCGAGAGCCGGGCCATGGATCTGATCCTCACCGGCCGCCCGGTGCGCGCCGACGAGGCGTACACGACGGGTCTGGTCAACCGGGTGGTCGCGCCGGGTGAGGCCCGCACGGCGGCCGAGGAGCTGGCCGCCGCGATCGCCCGGTCCCCGCAGACGTGCCTGCGCAACGACCGGGCGGCGGTGCTGACCGGTGCGGGGCTGCCCGAGCCGGAGGCGATGGCGGCCGAGCTGGCCTACGGCCTGGAGTCGCTGGCGGTGGACGGGGTACACGGCGCAAGCCGGTTCGCGGGCGGGGCCGGCCGGCACGGCGCGCCGGCCGGCTGAGGCGTCACTTCAGCGCGCGCAACGCGTCGGAGATCGCCCGGTGGAACGTCGGGTACGCGTAGATCATGTGCCGGAGCTGGCTGATCGGCACTGCCGCGTGCACCGCCACGACGAGCGCGGAGAGCACCTCGCCACCGGCCGGTCCGGCCGAGGTGGCACCGACGAGGACACCCTGGTCGGCGTCGGCGATCAGCTTGATGAACCCGGCGTTGCCGGTCTTGTGGATCCAGCCACGGGCCGACGAGGTGAGGTCGGCGTACCCGACCTGGACGTTGACACCGCGCTCGCGGGCCTGCTGCTCGGTGAGGCCGACGGCGCCGACCTCGGGATCGGTGAACGTGACCCGGGGCAGTGCCCGGTAGTCGGCCACCGGGACGCTGCCCGGCGCGACAGTCGACCCGCCCGCGCTCATCGCGCCGCCGACCGCGCTGACCACCCCGGCCGCGCCGCCGACCACACTCGAGGTGCCGCTGGCATCGGGGCCGCCCCTGGTGCGCCGCATGTGGTCGAGCACGTCCGCCACCACGATGCCGGCCTGGTACATCGCGATGTGGGTGAACGCGCCCTCGCCGGTGAGGTCGCCGACCGCCCAGATCCCGTCCGTGACGTGCATCCGGTCGTCGACCGGCAGGTAGCGCTGCCCGGCGTCCACCCCGACGGTGTCCAGCCCGAGTTCCTCCAGGTGCGCCTTGCGGCCGGTCACCACGAGCAGCTTCTCGCCGGTGAACTCGGCGCCGTCGGCGTGCACGGTGAACGCGCTGCCGTCGTGGCTGACCCGGCCGGCCTTGACCCCGGTGTGGATCTCCACCCCGTCGGCGCGCAGCGCGTCGGCGGCGAGCGCTGACGCCTCCGGCTCCTCGACGGCGAGCACCCGGTCGGCCGCCTCGACGACCGTCACCCGAACGCCGAACCGGGCGAAGACCTGGGCGAGTTCCAGCCCGATCGCGCCACCGCCGAGCACCACCAGCGAAGCGGGGAGTTCCTCCACCTCGACGGCCTGGTGATTCGTCCAGTACGGCGTGTCGGCCAGCCCGTCGATCGGCGGCACCGAGGGCCGGGTGCCGGTGCCGAGGACCACGCCGTAGCGGGCCTGGAACACCTGGTCGCCGACGCGTACCCGGTTCGGGCCGTCGAGCCGTCCGCTGCCCCTGACGAACCGGCCGCCCTTGCCGGTGAACCGGTCCACCGCCGCCTTGTCGTCCCAGGTGTCGGTGGCCTCGGCCCGGATCCGCTTCGCCACCGGCGCCCAGTCGGGCCGCACCTGGGCGGACCCGGCCAGTTCGTTGACCCGGTGCGCCTCGGCCAGCGCGTTCGCCGCCCGGATCATCATCTTGCTCGGCACACAGCCCCAGTAGGGGCACTCGCCACCGACCAGGTCGCGTTCGACGCCGACCACCGTGAGGCCGGCCTCGGCGAGCCGCCCGGCCACCTCCTCGCCGCCGACACCGAGCCCGACCACCACTACGTCCACCTGTTCCGGCTCCGCCATGCCGCAAGCATTCCGCACCGCCGGGGCACCGGCCACCGCACCGGCCCGGAATTCCCGCGCCGGTAACGGAGGTGACCCCCTACGGTGGCCGCATGCACGCGCGCTTCGGTCCGGTCCGGGACTGCTTCCACGACCTGTTCACGACCGGCCGGGAGACCGGCGCGTCGCTGTCGGTGTGGCACGACGGCGTACCGGTGGTCGATCTGGTGGGCGGCACCACCGCCGCGGTGCCGCCCGGCACTGTCGTACCGGCCGCCGGGGCGGACCGCCAGTGGCAGCCGGACACGCTCGTCGACGTCTACTCGGCCGGCAAGCCGGTGGTCGCGCTCTGCCTGCTGCTGCTCGTCGACCGGGGCCGGGTCGACCTGGACGCGCCGGTCTCGGCGTACTGGCCGGGGTTCCGCGCCCCGGCCACCGTGCGGCAGGTGCTCGCCCACACCGCCGGGTTGCCCGCCTTCCCGGTACCCCGGCCCGCCGACGCCGTCGCCGACTGGGACCTGCTCTGCGCCGATCTGGCGGCCGCCGAGCCCGAGTGGACGCCGGGCACCGTCGCGGCCGAGCACGCCTGGACGTACGGGCACCTGGTGGGTGAACTGGTCCGCCGGGTGGACGGGCGGCCGGTGGGCCGGTTCCTGGCCGAGGAGATCGCCGGTCCGTGGCGCCTGGATTTGGCCTTCGGGCTGGGTGAGTCGGACCGGCGGCGGTGCGCCGACCTGTCGTACGCGGATCCGGCCTGGCCGGACCGGATGCGCGGCGAGCCGGGCTCGTTGCGGGCGCGGGCGCTGGACAACCCGCCGGGCGGAAGGGACGTCGCGATGGTGAACAGCGACCTGTGGCGGGCCGCCGAGATTCCGGCGGTGAACCTGCACGCCACCGCCGCCGGGCTCGCCCAGCTGTACGCGGGCCTGCTCGCCGGCGGCACCCTGGACGGGGTACGCCTGTTCAGCCCGGAACTGGTCGCCGAGGCGACGCGGGTGCAGTACTCCGGCCCGGACCTGCTGCTGGACCGGTCCGTGGACTGGACGCTCGGCATGCAGTGGGAGACGGACGGCAGCTGGGGCATGGGCGGGATCGGCGGCAGCAGCGCCTGGGCCGACCCGCAGCGCGGCTACACCTTCGCGTACGCGACCGCCCGGCTGGCCGACCACGACCGGGTGGAGGATCTGGTGGAGGCGCTGCACTCCTGCCTCTGACCGGCCATCACGCTCGATGATTCCGACGCGTCGGCGCCCGCGTCAGCGGAGCCAGACCGGATCGGCGCCGGGCACCTCCAGCGGCGGCGGGTAGTCGAGCGTGCGGCGCGTCTCGTCGGGCAGCCGCCACGGCTGCTGCACCGCCTTGCCCGCCACCGCCTCCAGCTCCGGCACCCAGCGCCGCACGTACGCGCCGTCGGGGTCGTAGCGCTCGGCCTGCCGTACCGGGTTGAAGCCGCGGTACGGCCGGGTGTCGTTGCCGGTGCCGGCCACCCACTGCCAGTTGCCCGAGTTGTTGACCCGGTCGCCGTCGAGCAGCCAGTGGAAGAAGACCTCCAGGCCGGGACGCCAGTCCAGCCCGAGGTGCTTGGTCAGGTAGCCGGCGGTGATCAGGCGGGCCCGGTTGTGCATCCAGCCCTCGGCGCGCAACTGACGCATGCCGGCGTCCACGATCGGCATGCCGGTCCGCCCCTCGGCCCAGGCGTCGAGCGCGTGCGCGTCGTCGCGCCAGTCCTCGCGCGCGCCGCGGCGGTAGGCAACAGTGGACAGGCCGGGGAAACCGGCGACCACCTGGTGGTAGAAGTCGCGCCAGCAGAGCTGCCTGACGAACGGTCCGTCCCGGTCACCGGCCCGGTTCGCCACCGCCAGTGGCGACACGCACCCGAAACGCAGGTACGGGCTGAGCCGCGAGGTCTCGTCGCCGGCCATGTCGTCGTGGATGTCGTCGTACCGGTCGAGGGTGGGCAGCCAGGCGGTGAGCCGGCGCCTGGCGACGGTCTCGCCACCGGCGGCGGCATCCGGGCTGTCGCCCTGCGGCGGGTCCGGCAGCCGGCCGGGGTCGACGCCGTCGGGCAGCCGGACCCGCTTCGGCGCGGCCAGCTCGTCCCGCCACCGCACGCCCTGCCAGGCCCGGAAGTAGGGGCTGAAGACGCGGTAGTGGTCGCCGCCGCCCGGGCGCAGCGCACCGGGCTCGACGATCGTCAGGCCGGGGAACAGGCGCAGGAACATCCGGTGCCGGTCGCACTCGGCGCGCAGGCGGCGCTCGCGGCGGTGCGCGTAGCGGCTCACGTCGGCGGAGAGCCCGACGCCCTCGGCACCGACCTTCCGGGCCAGCTTCACCGTCTCGGCCACCGGGTCGCCGCGCCTGATCACGAGGTCGCCGCCGCGCTTGCGCAGCGCCTCGCGCAGGTCGGCCAGGCTCTGGTGCAGGAACCGGGTGCGGTTCGGCGAGAGCTTCTGCAACGCCGGGTCGAGCACGTAGAGCGGCACCACCCGGTCGAACGCGGAGCAGGCGGCGGCGAGCGCCGGGTGGTCGTGCACCCGCAGGTCACGGGTGAACAGCACCACCGCCGTCCGGGCGGTCATCCGGCCAGGGCCGGTTCCGGCGCCGGACCGGGCACCCGCACCGGCGTGCCGGACGGGGTGAGCAGCGCCCGCGCGGCCACCGCCATCCGGCGCCGCTGCGGCACCAGGGCCCGGCGGACGAAGACGTCGTAGTCCTGCGCGGCCACCTCGTCGAGGATGCCGCCGTAGAGCGCGTACGCGGTGCGCATGCACGCCTGCGAGGCCGGGTCGAGCAGCGGGATGCCCGGCGCGGCGGCCACGTAGTGGGCCTGGGCGCGCGTCACCTCGTACTCGATCAGCTCGCGGATGCGCGGCGTGGTACGGCCGGCGGCCTTGGCGGCGAGCAGGTCGTCGCGGGTGAGGTCGAACTTGGCCATGTCCTCGTCGGGCAGGTACGTCCGGCCCCGGTCGAGGTCCTCGGCGACGTCCCGGATGAAGTTGGTGAGCTGGAACGCGAAGCCGAGCTGACGGGCGGGCTCGCGGGCGGCGGCCGGGTCGGAACTGCCGAGGATCGGCAGCATCATGGTGCCGATGACAGCGGCCGAGCCCTCCATGTAGTCGAGCAGGTCGTCGTAGGTCGGGTACGACATGACCGTCAGGTCCATCGCCATGCTGCGCAGGAACGACGCGAAGTCGCCGCGGTCCAGGTCGAACACCGCGATGGTGTGCAGCACGGCGGGAAGCAGCGGGTCGTCGACCGACGCACCGTGCAGGCCCGCGACGAACCGGTCCGACCACTCGCGCAGCCGGGCGGCGCGCTCGGCCGGCGGCAGGTCCTCGGTGCGGTCGACGATCTCGTCCGCGTACCGGGTGAAGCCGTACAGGGCGTGCACATGCCGCCGTTTCCAAGCGGGAAGCAGCCGGGTGGCGAGATAGTAGGTACGGCCGTGACGCCGGTGCAGCTCGCGGCAACGGTCGTAGGCAGCGGTCAGATCCGTGTCCATCGGCCCTCCTCAGTTTCGACGCAGTAATCGACGCAACTCGTAACCCTAGGGTACGCTCCCCCACATGGCCAACGACGCAGTTGCGGGTAATGCGCTCCGCGTCGCGCCGGCTCAGCCCGGGGCGACGGACGATCCGGTCCGCGGCGTACTGGCCGCGTTCACGAAAGACCTGATCAAAGGGGTCGATGAGACGCTTGCGGCGTTCCTGGCCGCCGAAGTCGAATCGCTCACCGAGATCGACGCAGCGATGGGTGGCTTCGCCGCCACGGCACGTGACTGCGTGCTGGCCGGCGGCAAACGCGTCCGCCCCACGTTCGCGTACTGGGGATGGCGGGGCGTGGTCGGCGGTGAGGAACCGCTGTGCTCGGTGCTCCCGGCCCTGTCCGCGCTCGAACTGCTGCACACGTTCGCGCTGGTGCACGACGACGTGATGGACGCCTCCGACACCCGGCGCGGACTGCCCACCGCGCACCGGGCCGCCGCCGCCCGGCACCGGGCCGCCGGACACACCGGCGACCCCGACCGGTACGGCGAAGCGGTAGCCGTCCTCATCGGTGACCTCTGCATGGTGTGGGCCGACCGGCTCATGGCACACGCGGCGGTCCCGGCGGACCGGCTGCTCGACGTGCGCCGCTGCTACGACCAGATGCGGGTGGAGACCGTCGCCGGGCAGTTCCTGGACGTGCTCGGCGAGAACGACTCGGCGAGCTGGACCGTCGACCGGGCACTGCGGGTCGCCCGGTACAAGACCGCCAGCTACACCGTCCAGCGTCCGCTGCTGTTCGGTGCCTGCCTGGCCGGCGCCGACGCGGACGACCCGCTCATCGCCACGTACACCCGGTACGGGCTGGCCGTCGGCGAGGCGTTCCAGCTCCGCGACGACCTGCTGGGCGTCTACGGCGACCCGGAGACCACCGGCAAGCCGGCCGGGGACGACCTGCGTACCGGCAAGCCGACCACGCTGCTCATGCTGGCCCGGCAGCTCGCCGACCCGGCGCAGCGGCGGGCCCTGGAGCGGGCCGGCTCGGTCACCTCCGCACGTGAGGTGGACCGGCTGGCCGACGTCGTGCGGGACACCGGGGCCACGGCCCAGGTGGAGCGGATGATCTCCGAGCGGGTGACCGAGGCGCTCGCCGCGCTCGGCACCGCACCGATCGACGAGACCGCGCGCACGGCGCTGACCGGTCTCGCCACCGCCGCCACGGCGCGGCGGGCATGATGAGCAACTTCGTGAGCAAGGGGGCCGGAATGCGTACCGTCAAGGGACGGACTGACCGGGTGGTAGTGGTCGGCGCCGGGCTGGGTGGGCTGGCCTGCGCGCTGCACCTGGCCGGCAGTGGCCGGCAGGTGACAGTGCTGGAACGCGAGCCGGTGCCCGGCGGGCGCGCCGGGCGGCTCGGCGTCGACGGGTACGAGTTCGACACCGGCCCCACCGTCCTCACCATGCCCGACCTGATCGCCGAGGCGCTCGGCGCGGTGGGCGAGGAGCTGACCGACTGGCTCGACCTGACCCCGCTCGACCCGGCGTACCGCGCCTACTACCCGGACGGATCGACGCTCGACGTCATCACCGACACCACCCGGATGGCCGCCGAGATCGCCCGCGTCTGCGGTCCCCGGGAGGCCGACGGCTACCTGCGTTTCGTCGACTACGCCCGCAACCTGTGGCAGTGGGAACGGGCCGACTTCATCGAGCGCAACCTCGACGCGCCGACCGACCTGCTCACCGGCAACCTGCTGAAGCTGTTCGCCAACGGTGCCTTCCGGCGACTCCAGACGAAGATCAACCAGTTCTTCCGCGACCCGCGTACCCAACGGATCTTCTCCTTCCAGGCCATGTACGCGGGCCTGTCGCCGCACGACGCGCTGGCGATCTACACGGTCATCGCGTACCTCGACTCGGTGGCCGGGGTCTGCTTCCCGCGCGGCGGCATCCACGCGGTCTCGCGTGGCATGGCCGGCGCGGCCGAGAAGCACGGCGTGCAGATCCGGTACGGCACGACGGTGACCCGGGTGGAGACCGCCAACGGCCGCGCCACCGGCGTCGTCACCGCCGACGGCGACTTCGTCCCCGCCGACACGGTCGTGCTCAACCCGGACCTGCCGGTCGCCTACCAGGACCTGCTGCCGCCCAGCCGCCGGCGCAAGCTCACCTACTCGCCGTCCTGCGTGGTGCTGCACATCGGTTCGACGCAGGGCTATGGCAAGATCGCCCACCACAACATCCACTTCGGACGTTCCTGGAAGGGGACGTTCGACGAGGTGATCCGGCGAGGCGAGCTGATGTCCGACCCGTCCCTGCTGGTGACGAACCCGAGTCGCACCGACCCGTCGGTGGCGCCGGCTGGGAAGCACACCTACTACGTGCTGGCCCCGGTGCCGAACCTGGAACGGGCGCCGTTCGACTGGCCGGGCGACCTCACGCAGCGGTACGCCGACCAGCTCGTGACCACGCTCGAGGAGCGCGGATACGTAGGCTTCGGCGCCGGCATCGAGGTGATGCGGCCCGTCACCCCGGCCGACTGGGCCGCGCAGGGCATGGCCGCCGGCACGCCGTTCGCCGCCGCGCACAGCCTCTTCCAGACCGGCCCGTTCCGCCCGTCCAACCTGCACCGGACGCTGGAGAACGTGGTCTTCGTCGGCTCCGGCACCCAGCCGGGCGTCGGGGTGCCGATGGTGCTGATCAGCGGCAAGATCGCCGCCGCCCGGGTCACCGGGACGATGCCGTGAGCGATCGGGAGACGCACTTGGTCGAGCTGGTCGACGACGACGGCCGGGTGATCGGCGAGACCACCGTGGCGACCGCCCACCAGCCACCGGGCCGGCTGCACCGCGCCTTCTCGGTGCTCCTCGTCGACCCCGAGGGGCGGGTGCTGTTGCAGCAGCGGGCCGCGGTCAAGACGCGGTTCCCGCTGCGCTGGGCGAACTCCTGCTGCGGGCACCCGCTCCCCGGCCAGTCCCCGGCCGAGGCCGCCAACCGGCGGCTCGCCGAGGAACTCGGCGTCGACCCGGTCGACCTCACCGAGGTCGGCGTCTACCTCTACTACGCCGAGGACCCGGCGACCGGACGGGTCGAGTTCGAGTACGACCACGTGCTGCGCGCCGACGTACCCGCCGACCTGGTCACGCGACCCGACCCGGACGAGGTGGCGGACCTGCGCTGGGTCGCCCCCGGCACGGTGGTGGCCGACCTGGACGCCCACCCCCGCGAGTACGCCCCGTGGCTGGGCGGCGTGGTCAACCGGCTGCTGCACCCGACCGACGCGTCCCGGCCGGGCGTACCGGCCACCGAGGCACCGGAGCGGTCGGGTGGCCGATGAGGCGCTGAGCGCGGGGGCCGTCGCACGCCGGCTGGGCGTGGCGGTCACCACGCTGCGTACCTGGCACCAGCGCTACGGTCTCGGCCCCAGTGAGCACGTTCCGGGCCACCACCGGCGGTACACGCCGGCCGACCTCGCCCGCCTGGAGATCATGCGCCGGCTGACCACGGAGGGGGTCGCGCCCGCCGAGGCCGCCCGCTGGGCGCGGCAGGCGCCGGCTGTGCCGCCCCCGGAGCGGCTCGGCCCCAAGGCGAGGGCCTCGGCGGTACGCGACGGCGGCGGCACCACCATCCCGGTCGGCCGGGCCGGGCCTGCGGCGCGCGGGCTGGCCCGTGCCGCCATGCGACTGGACTCGGTGACCATCGGCCGGACCATCGCCGACGCGCTGGCCGCCGACGGGGTGGTGACGACCTGGGAGGGGCTGCTGCGGCCGGTGCTTGCCGGCATCGGAGAGCGGCACGCCGCCACCTCCGGGCTGATCGAGGTGGAACACCTCATGTCCCGGTGCGTCTCCGAGGCGTTCGCCACGGTGGCGCGGGCGCACCCCACCACCGGTCCGCCCCGGATCCTGCTCTCCTGCGCCGACGAGGAGCAGCACTCGCTGCCGCTGGAGGCGCTCGCCGCCGCGCTGGCCGAGGTCGGTGTGAGTTATCGCATGCTCGGCGCCCGCGTACCGGTGCCGGCCCTGGTCGAGGCCGTCAACCGGACCGGTCCGGCGGCCGTGGTGCTCTGGTCGCACATCCGCGCCACCGCCGACCCGTGCCAGCTCACCGCCCTGCTCGCGGCGCCGCGTCGGCCGCTGCTGGTGCTCGCCGCCGGGCCCGGCTGGCGGGCCGACTCGCTGCCGGCCGGGGTGGTCCGGCCGGTGGACCTGGCCGAGGCGTTGTCACTGGCCGTGGCGGTACGGGACTCGCTGGACCAGTCCACGACGAGCTGAGCGCCTCTCCCGTTCCGGGTCGACGTCCACTACGGTCGGAAAGTCCGTCTGACCCGACCCCTCCGGGAGCGACGAATGCGTCCACGCGCCCTGCCGGCGCTCGCCCTGGGCCTGGTGCTGCTCGTCACCGGCTGCGGCGAAGCCGGGAAGTCACCCGAGAAGGCCGCCGCGCCGCCGTCGGACTCGGCGGCTCCGGCACCGTCGCCGGTGACGAGGCCCTCACCGACCCGTACCCCCGCGAAGCCGAAGCTGCGCCCGCTGCCGAAGAAGCTGCCGGCGGGCCTGCACCGGGCCAGCGGAAGCAACGGGGTGGCGCTCACCTTCGACGACGGGCCGGATCCCCGCTTCACCCCGCAGATCCTGGCCCAGCTCCGGGCGGCCCGCGTGCAGGCCACCTTCTGCGTCGTCGGCAAGCAGGCCGAGCGGTACCCGGAACTGGTGGCCCGGATCGTCCGGGAGGGGCACCAGCTCTGCAACCACAGCTGGCACCACGACATGAACCTGGGCCGGCGCTCCGCCGCCGAGATCCGATCCGACCTGCAACGGACGAACGAGGCCATCCACGCCGCCGCACCGAAGGCGCCGATCACCTGGTTCCGCCAGCCCGGTGGCCGCTGGACGGCCGAGGAGGTCACGATCGCCAGGCAGATGGGACTGCGCCCGCTGCACTGGAGCGTGGACCCGCAGGACTGGGACCACCCACCGGCGGAGACGATCATCAAGCGGGTGAAGGGCGCCACCCGCCACGGCTCGGTCGTGCTGCTGCACGACGCGGGCGGCGACCGAACTCAGACGATGGCCGCCTGCCGGCACCTGATCCCGGACATCAAGCGGAGGTACGGCATCGCCCTACCGCGCTGACCTGCGGTTTCGTCCGGCCCCACGGCCATGCCCATACCGGTTTGGCCGTCCGCGCAGGCATGACATATGCTTCTCCTGCCTCCGGCGGGGCCGGATGGGAGCAAGTCCGCTTGAAGTTGCGAGTGTGCAATGATGGCGGGGCCGCCCTCATCGTCTAGCGGCCCAGGACGCCGCCCTTTCAAGGCGGTAGCACGGGTTCGAATCCCGTTGGGGGCACGGTCCGGCTCGCGCCGGATGCAACACCAGCCAGGTCCTGTGGAGCAGTTGGAGTGCTCGCCGCCCTGTCAAGGCGGAGGTCGCGGGTTCAAGTCCCGTCAGGACCGCAAGCGCTGACGCCGCGCAGCTCGATGCGCGGCGTTCTGCGTATCGGCCCGTGCGGTAGCATGTGTCGAGCACCACGGCCAGGTAGCTCAGTTGGTACGAGCGTCCGACTGAAAATCGGAAGGTCGGCGGTTCGACCCCGCCCCTGGCCACATAGCCTTTCGCCGGGCTACAGGAGCGCCGACCAGCGGAAACGCGGGTCGGCGTTCTGCTTTGGGCCCCGTCCGCAGTCTTCGCAGGGCGAGCAGGGTCGCGGCGCGCAGCTTCACACCGATACCGACGTCCGGACGGCCCCAGGGGTTCCCTCTGCGGGTGCCTCGCGACGGCGGCACCGCGACGCGGAGCGGGCACTCGCGCGACGCGTCCCGCGTCTAGGGTGAGCGGACCCGCCGAGTGGCGGACAGGATGCCCCACTGGAAGGCCACGTGTGCGTGCGCTGCGTACGGCTCTGACGCCGGTCCTCGTACTGGCCGTGATCCTGCTCGGCGGGTGTGGCCGGATCTCGGGACTCCTGGACCATGTCTCCCTGTTCCATCCGGTCTGGGCCGCCGACGGCTGGGTCTACTACCTGCGGGAGGTGACCTCGACCTCGGGCTCGGGCCAGGCCGAGGTGTGGCGGCAACGGCCCGATGGGAGCAAGGAGGAACGCGTTCTCGCGCGCGCCCCACAGGTGTCCGCCTGCGGAGCGGGCTTGTTCAGCTTTCTCTTCGCGGGCCCCGATGGCGACCTCGGGATGGGCCTCGAATGCGGCTGGGACGAGACGGAACTGCTGAGCTACTCGCCGGCCGACAAAACCTTCGAGCCTCTGGCGTCGGCCCGCTTCCTCGTCGACGCCGTACTCGTAAACGGTGGCGGCGGGGGATTCGTGGAGGCGCCCCGGGAGTGCGGTCCGGGAGGGATCCAGCTGCTCGCCGACGGGAAGGCGTACGAGTTCGGCTCTCCGGTGACGGTGGGCGGGGCGACCTTCAACCTCAGTGGCGGTGACACGGCCTGCGAGTCGAGGGTGCTGGCGCGGTCGCCCGCGGCGCTGGGTGAACGGCTGTTCTTCATCACCGCGCCCGATTCGCTCGGAAGGTTGCCGCTGCCGCCCGAGGTGAGCCCGGACGACCTCACCTGGCACCTGACCGAATGGGACGTCGGGTCGGCCACGGCCAGGTTCGTCACGGAGCTTCCCGGCCTCGCCGGCCTGGCGGTGTCGCCGGACGGCCGGTCGGTGATCGCCGCCGTCGCGTCGGATCACGCGGGCGGGGTCTGGTCGGTCGACGTCGGCACCGGGAAGAAGACGAGGATCGCCGACGGCGCCCGCGCGTACGACCCGAGCTTTTCTCCGGACGGCAAGCGGTTCGTCTACGTCGAACACTTCAAGCGGCTGAGATTCGCCGGAACACGGTAGTCGCCGGTGCACGACGGGGTCCCCACCGGCGTGTTCGCCGGTGGGGACCGTGCCGCATCCGGCTCAGACCGCGGCGGGCTGTGCCGCCGGGTCCGAGGTGCAGCAGGCGCTCTCGGTCGCTTTCTCCCGCTCCGGCGAGTCGGCCTTGACCGTGTAGACCTCCCAGGGCTCGTCACCCGGGCCGCGTACCCAGACCTTGTCCTGGAGCGCGTAGCAGCACTCGGTGTCGTTCTCCTCCAGCGTGATCAGGCCGGACTCGGTGAGGCGGCTGGTCGCGGCGTTGACCTCCTCGGTGGTGGGCACCTCGACTCCGAGGTGGTCCATCACCGTCGGCAGGCCGGGCTCACCTTCGAGGAGTACGAGCTTCAGCGGCGGGTTCTCCACCGCGAAGTTTGCGTAGCCGGGGCGGCGCTTGGCCGGCTCGACGCCAAACAGCTTGCGGTAGAAGGCCACGGAGCCTTCGAGGTCGGAGACGCGCAGGGCGAGCTGGACGCGGGACATGGCAACTCCCTGTTTAGCTGTTTGTCGAAGCAGTGTCCACTCTGCCCTTTGATTCGAAGTCTGTCAGCCTAGACGGGCGTCGAAACAAGTCGTCATCAGGCGAGTCCTTGCGGCAATAGGTTTGTGCTGCAAATCTATTGGGGTAACAGCGCTTCGGCTGCCGGGAGGAACCGTGCCGTCCGAGTCACCCCGCGACGACGACGCCCAAGACCTACTCGCCTCCATGACCACCCTCCGCCGGCGGGCCCGGGCGGCCCGTCAGGCGTACTGGCATCCGCTCCTGCTCTTCGGGGTGCTCATCGCGGCGGCCGCACCGCTGTACGTCGAATCCGCGGAGCCGGCCCCGCTGCGCGCCGGTTCCGACGGTCCTGCCCTGACCGGTCTCGTCGGCGGCTTCCTGGAGCGGTCGGCCGCTCTGGGCTGGTACTGGCTGGCCGCGCTCGTCGGCGGCTACCTGGCGGGCCTGGCCTGGTACCGCTGGCACGGCCGGCGAGCCGGCGTGCAGACCCCGACCCGGGCGTACGTCGTCGCCGGCATCGCGGGAACGCTCGCCGGTCTGACCCTTCCGGTCGTCCTGAAGTTCCTGCTGCTCAATACGAGCGGGCCGACAACGGGTGGCGCCAGGTGGCTGGCCGGCCCGCTGCTCGGCCTCGCCAACCTGGGCATGCTGCCGCACCTCGTGATCGCCGTCGGCCTGGCGGTCCTCGCCCACCTGGAACGCAGCCGGAGCCTGTGGGCCGTGGTCGGGCTCTACACCGTCGTGCTCGTCGCCGTGCACGCCTGGTTCCAGTTCTCCGACCCGCAACCGGGTGATCTGACGCGGTTCAGCTTCATGCTGGCCGCCGGGCTCCCGGCACCGATCCTGCTGATCGGCGGGGGCCTGGCGCTCGCCGCCGCGAAGAAGCAGCACAATGGGTACGCGTGAGCACCGTGGACGACCCTCGCGCGAGCGGGCCATTCCCGACGAACGGCCTCGACGACACCGTCCACCAGCGGCACCGGCTCGGCATCCTGACCATCGCCGCCGAAGGCGAACGGGTCGAGGTCGCCTATCTCCGGGATGCCCTCGCACTCACCGCGGGCAACCTGTCCCGGCACCTCACCGTGCTGGAGGAAGCACGCCTGATCGACGTGGAGAAGGGTTACCACGGTCGTCGTCCGCGCACGTGGATCCGGATCACCCGGGAGGGCCGTCAGGCCCTGCACGCCGAGATCGCCGCCCTCCAGGAACTCCTCCGCCGCCACCACCAGCAGCAGGCCACGCCCGATCACCCGCAGACCCGTCCCGACTGACCCCCCTTCGCCCACCCACTGCCCTCACCTCGGTGATCAAGGGGTTTGTGTCCTCCAGGGCCGGTGAACCGGACACAAACCCCTTGATCACCCGAGCGGGGCGGGGCGGCCGGGCGGGTAGGGGCGGCCGGGTGGGGGCGGGCGGCGGGTGGGGGCGGGCGGCGGGTGGGTCAGGTCTTCGGGGGGCGGCGGTTCTGGGTGGGGCCGCCCTGGATCGCCTCCCAGACGCTTCGGCCGGCCTGCCGGAGCGCCTGCCCGGCCTGTCCCGCCAGTTGCGCCGCCTCGGCGGCGGCGCTCGCCGGCTGGCCGGTCCCGCCCGGGCGCTCCGGACCGCGCTTCTTCCCGGTGGGACGTTGCGCCGACGGTCCCGCCCCGGCATCCTGCCCCGACCCGGTGGCACGCTCGGACTCCGTCTTGCCCTCCCGCCCGGTGCCCGACGCCGGGGACGGCTCCGCCCGCCCGGAACTGGGCGGCGGCTCCGCCCGCCCGGCACCCGACGCCGGGGACGGCTTCGGCTGCCGGGCACCGGCTGCCGGTGGCGGCGTCGGTTGATCGCCACCGGCCGACGGTGGCGGCTCCGGGGCGCTGCGGGGCGGCTCCGGTGCCTCGATCGGACCGGACATCGCCGGCCCCGCCCGGTCGACCACCGCCGGAGTGGCGCGCTCGGCCACCTCGCCGGGCGCCGCCACCGTACGACCGGTCGGGTCCACCACCGGTGCGGCCAGCCGGTGCACGTCGTCCAGGGTGGCACCGGCCGAGCGGGCGAGCGCGTCGATCAGCTCCGGGTTGCGGTCGATCGTGGTCAGCGCCCGGTCCAGGATCTGCACCAGCTTCTCCAGCCGCACCTTGAGCAGCGCCTCGGCCCTCACCCCCGTGATGTCCAGCTCGACGCCCTCCAGGTGCACCCGGACTCCGGCGTCGAGCTGGAGCAGGTTGGCCAGCCGGGCGCGCAGCGACAGGTCGGCGTCGAGCCCGTCCACCGCGAGCCGGATCTCGTCGACGGTCAGCTCCGGCACGTCGAGCAGGACGTCCGGCTCGGGACCGGCCGGCGAGCCGGTCGGTTCGTCGCCGGGGTCCGGCACTGGTTCGGTGGCTCGACTGTCGGTCATGCTCCGCGCTCTCCCATCGATCGGTCGCCCGCGGTTACCCGCTTTCCGGTACGGCATCCGTCGCGTCCCCGGCCATCGATGACACCCGACCCGCCGGCACGTCACGGGAGCGTCGCCGGCGTCTCCCCTGGACCGCCGATCCCACCGCCTGCCGCTGACGGGAAGCGCAGTTCCCGGTGTCCGGAAGCGGGCGCTACGGAAGCTGCGCACCGAGACATGAGCCGGTATGGTCCGGACCTATGGGACAGGAGATCGACGATCCGGATGAGGTCCGGCAGGAATCCGACCGCTTCTCCCTCCGCAGCACACTGTCCGCCCCGGCGTCGGCCGAGCGGGCGTACGCCGTCTTCACCGGCGCGCTCGCCGACTGGTGGGTGCGTGAATACACCTGGTCCGGCCCGGAGGCGCTCGCCGCGATCGGCATCGAGCCACGGGCCGGCGGCATGCTCTACGAGATCGGGCCGTACGGCTTCCGCAACGACTGGGGCCGCGTGCTGACCTGGGATCCGCCCCGGCGCCTGGTGTTCACCTGGCAGATCGGCGCGGACCGGGTGCCGGTGCCGGATCCGGCACGGGCCAGCGAGGTGGAGGTCCTGTTCCACGCCGACGGTCCGGAGCGGACCCGGGTGGAGGTCGAGCACCGCTACTTCGACCGGCACGGCAGTGCGGCCGAGGGCTACCGCGAGGCGCTCACCGCGGGCTGGCACGAACTGCTCTGCCGCTACCTGGCGACCGTCGGCAGCACCACCGCCTGACCCGCACCGAGCGGACGCGCCGCGGTCGGCAGCCCGGACACCGAGGATCAGCCGGTGATGCCGGGCGCCGCGCCGGTCCCGGCCACGCCGGTGCCGCCGAGGTCGGCCCGGCGGCCGGCGTCCGCGCCGGAACCGAAGCCACCGCCCGCCAGCCGCCGTCGCGGCGCGGTGCGCAACCGGGGGTACGCCTCGGCGACCCGGCGCTGGACGCGATCGGAGCGGTCGGCGAGCACCAGAGCGGTGGAGGGCCCACCCGACTCCGCCACCGCCTTGCTCTCGGCCGCACGCAGCCGTTCCGCGACGACGTACGCGAACCCGGCCAGCCAGGTACGCCGGAACGCCGCCGGATGCTCCCCGGCCGGTACGGCAGCACCGGCGAGCCCGTGCGCGGCCTGCACCAGCAGTGAGGTGAACAGCAGCTCGACCCGTTCCAGGTCGCTGGCGAAGCCGAACAGGTGCATGACGAAGCCGTCGCCCTCCCGGCGGCGTACGCACCGGCACCGCAGCGGTTCGGCGACCGCCGCGAGCAGGCCGGCCTTGTCCCGGGCGTACGGCGCGACCACCTCGACGGTCCGGTCACCGACCGGGTCGGCGGCCGGGTCGCGGGCGGCGAGCAGCGCCCGGTCGACGCCGTAGCGGGCGATCAGCTCGGTGGCCTTGGCCATGAACGCGGCCGACTCGGCCGACGTGCAGGCCGGGTCCTCGGCCTGGGCGAGCAGCTTGCGCACCTTGCTGAGCATCGCCTCGGACATGCACCCAGAGCTACCACAGCCGGGGCGCGGGGCCGCGCGCCGGGCTCAGTCCGACCGGCTGCGCAGCGTGGCGATGGTCGACCCGGCGAGCGTGAGCAGGCAGTCGGGCAGCAGCCCGTCGGCGGCCGCCGCCCCGAACAGCGCCTCGCCGGTGTCCGCGTCGTCGTTGGCGCACGCGCTGACGAAGCGGGCCACCCAGCGGGTGTCGTAGTCGGCCTGGTCGATGCCGGGGAAGTCGAGGGCGGCGCCGCCGCCCGGGGTGTCGTCGCCGAGCATGGTGGCGGCGAGGCACCACGCCACTCCGTACGCTCCGGCGAGGCCGGAACGGTCCACCACCGCGTCGAACGTGCCCACCACGCCGGCACCGTCACCGGCGAGGGCGGAACGGAGCACGGCGGTCGCGTCGTCGAGCGTCTGCTGTGCTTCGTCGTTCACCCGCGGAACAGTATCGCCGGGGGTCAAGCGGTGACCCGGAAACAGCCCGTCGATCACGCAGAGTGATATCCGCAGTCGGGGTGCCGACGGAGCCGCCTCCACAGTCCCGCCTGCGGCGCGAGCACGCTAAGGTGCGCAGCGGACCTTCGCCGGAGGAAGGACGACCATGCAGAGAACACGCACGTCGCGCGCGGCCCTGTCCATGGCCTGCGCGGCGCTCCTGCTCGCCACGAGCGCCTGCGGGAGCGACGAGCCGGAGGAGACGCCTGCCACCCAGGTGCGCCTCTACGGCACCGACGGCAACATGCTCAACTCGTACGCCGCGGAACTCAAGGACCGGGCGGACCTGGTGAACGGGATGAAGGGCACCACGCCCCTCACTCCGTTGGCCGAGAGCTTCAAGGAGCGACTACTCGCCGTAGACCCGAAGCTGGGTGACTTCCTCTACTCCGCCGAGTCGTACGACGCGGTGGTGATCAGCGCGCTGGCCGCCCAGCTCGCCGGCACCACCGCTCCGGCCGAGATCGCCAAGCAGATCGTCGGGGTGACCACTGGCGGTGAACGCTGCGACGAGGTGACGGCCTGCCTCCAGCTCGCCCGCGCGGGCCGGGACATCGAGTACCGGGGTGTGTCGCTGACCCGAGCCGGGTTCACCGACGCGGGTGAGCCGGCCACCGCGAGCTACGGCACCATGCACTTCGACAACCAGAAGATCGACGACAGCAAGACCGAGTTCGTCGGTGCCGGTGAGGAGTCGGGGGCGAGCACGAAGGCCCCGCCGCGTGGCCGCAAGCTGCGCGACGGGAAGGCGAAGGACGCCCCGCTGGTCCTCGGCGGGCTGCTGCCGAAGACCGGTGACCTGGCGCTGGCGAACCCGCCGCTGGCGGCCGGTGCGGCGCTCGCGATCCGTGAGGTCAACGCCGCCGGTGGTGTGCTCGGCGAGCCGGTGAAGTGGATCGAGGGTGACGACGGCACCAACCCGGAGGTCGCCAAGGCCACCGTCGCCTCGCACGTCGGCAGGGGCGTCCAGGTCATCATCGGCGCGGGTGGCTCCGGCATCTCCCGGGCCGTGCTGCCGGACGTGGTGGCCGCCGGCCGGATCCTGTTCTCCCCGTCGAACACCGACGCGGGGCTGAGCGCGGTGGAGGACAAGGGCCTCTACTTCCGTACCGCCCCGCCGGACAGCCTCCAGGGTCGGGCGCTGGCCGACGTGATGCTCCGGGACGGGCCGCGCAAGATCGCGATCCTGGCCCGTAAGGACTCGTACGGCGAGGGCCTGCAGGAGAACGTCCGCTCGGAGCTGGAGAAGGCCGGGATCGGCGCGGACCGGATCAAGCTGCTGACCTACGAGCCGCCGGCCGATCCGAAGACGCCCGTCGACTTCAGCGGCACCGCCAAGGAGATCAAGGCGTTCGGGCCGGAGGCGCTGCTGCTCATCGGCTTCGCCGAGTCCGCGCCGGCGATCACCGCGCTGGACGACGCGGGAGTCGACATCAAGCGCTGAGCCGTACCGACCCGAAGGGCCGCACCGGAACACCGGTGCGGCCCTCGTCGTCTCTCCCGGGCTCAGCGGGCCCGGCGCCGGTCCAGGAACTCGGTCATCCGTCGATGCTTCTCCTCGTCCTCGAAGAGCACCGCCTGGCTCAGCAGGTCGAGCTGCGGGTGCGCGGCGGCCGGGGCGTCCACCGCCATCTTGGTCAGCCGCAGCGCCAGCGCGGAGCCCTTCGCCATTTCGTCGAGCAGGCCGTGCGCGGTGGGCAGCAGCTCCGCCGGGTCGGTCACCACCCGGTTCACCAGCCCGATCCGCAGCGCCTCCCCGGCGTCGACCCGCCGGCCGGTGAACAGCAACTCCTTGGCCCGGGCCTCGCCGATCAGCGCCGGCAGCCGGTAGGTCGCGCCCGCGCCGGCCAGGATGCCCAGCCGCACCTCGGGCTGGCCGAACACCGCGCGGTCCGTGCACACCCGAAGGTCGCAGGCGTACGCCAGCTCGGCGCCGCCGCCCAGCGCGGGCCCGTCGACCGCGGCCACGGTGGGCATCGGCAACGCCCGGATGCGGGCGAAGACGCCCTGGTTGATGGCGGCCAGCGCGTCCAGCCGGCCACGCTCGCGGAGCTGGGCGATGTCGGCGCCCCCGGCGAAGATGCCCGCCGTCCCGCCGGTGAGCAGCAGCAGCCGGGGACGCGCCTCCAGGTCGGCGCAGACCGCGTGCAGCTCGCCCACCAGGTCGGCGTCGATGGCGTTGCGCTTCTCCGGCCGGTCCAGCGTGACCACGAGCCGGTCCGGCAGTTCCTCGATCCGCAGCCCGGTCACTGTGCCTGCCTTTCGTTCGCGACTGCGGGGCTCGCAAGCTCACTCCTCGCGCTCACCGTGCCTGCCTTTCGTTCGCGACTGCGGGGCTCGCAAGCTCACTCCTCGCGCTCACCGTGCCTGCCTTTCGTTCGCGACTGCGGGGCTCGCAAGCTCACTCCTCGCGCTCACCGTGCCTGCCTTTCGTTCGCGACTGCGGGGCTCGCAAGCTCACTCCTCGCGCTCACTGCTTCACGCCGTCCTTCCAGGTGTAGAAACCCTGACCCGACTTCTTGCCCAGTTTCCCGGCGGCCACCATCTCGACGAGCAGCGGCGGCGGCGCGAACCGGTCGCCGTACGCGGCCTGGAGCGTGCGCGCGATGTCGAGCCGCACGTCCAGCCCGACCAGGTCGGTCAGCTCCAGCGGGCCGATCGGGTGCCGGTAGCCGAGGACCATCGCCTTGTCGATGTCGGCCGGGCTCGCCACCTCGTCGGCGACCATCCGGATCGCCTCCAGGCCGAGCGTGACGCCGAGCCGGGACGTGGCGAAGCCGGGCATGTCGCGTACGACGACGGGGTCCTTGCCCAGCCGGGCGGCGAGCGCGACGGCCGCCTCGGTGGTCTGCGGGGCGGTGGCCGGGCCGACCACGACTTCGAGCAGCGCCATCGCCCACACCGGGTTGAAGAAGTGCAACCCGACGAACTCGGCGGGCCGGTCCAGCCCGGCGGCCAGGTCGGCGATCGGGATGCTGGAGGTGTTGCTGCCCAGCAGCGCCGGCCGGCGGCTCTCCGCCTCGCGCAGGACGGCGCGCTTGAGGTCGAGCCGCTCGGGCACCGCCTCCACGATCACGTCGGCGCCCTCGGCCACCTCGGTGAGCCCGGCCCGGAGCGTGACGCGCTCGCGGTTGGCGGTGGCGGCCTCCTCGGTCAGCTTGCCGCGCCGCACGCCCCGGTCCCACAGCTCGCCGAGCCGGCGCAGGGCCTCGGCGCCCCGGGCGGGGTCGACCTCGACCAGTTCGACCGCGTACCCGGCGCCGGCCGCCACGTACGCGATGCCGAGGCCCATGGTGCCGGCCCCGACGACCACAAAACGACCACTCATCGACGTCCCCTCGCCGCGGCGGGGGCGCGCGGGGTCTCCGCCGCCGGGCCCGTCCGCATCGCTCGTTCCTGGATGCGACCCTATGCATGGCCGGGCCGCGGGGATGCGTGGGGGCGGAGCGGACGGGGTAAAAACGGCCCTCGACGCCGAAGGAAGGAACGAGATGAGCCAGGCACCGGAGAGCGCGGAGAGCACCGAGACGGTCGAGACCCGCGGCGACGAGCGGGTGGACCTGCTCCGTGCGGACACCAACAACGACGGCAAGACCGACGTCTGGGTCGTGGACACCGACGGCGACGGCAAGGCCGACCTGTTCCAGTTCGACACCGACGGTGACGGCAAGGTGGACATCACCATGGTGGACATCGACGAGGACGGCACCCCGGACGAGGTGGTCGACGGCGACGGCGGGCTGCCCCCGGAGCAGACCACCCCCACCGTCCAGGTCTGAGATGTAAGGAAGGGCCCCTTCTTAACGCGTAGGCGCTTGAAAGGGGCCCTTCCTAACGCCGCAGCTCCAGCGTGGCGAGGTAGTAGGGGTGGTCGGTGTCGTCCACGTCGGCCAGTCGCCACGGTGAGCCGTGGACCAGCTCGGCGAATTCGCCGGGCGAGCAGACCAGGTAGTCGAACCACTCGGTCCCGAGCAGCCGGTAGCGCAACCGCAGCCGCAGTTGCCCGCCGAACCGGCCCCGCCGGCGGTTGCGCTCGTGGTAGGCGGTGTGCACCGGGTCGGTGGTGCCGTACGGGTCGGTGCCGTGGGCGATCACCCGGGCGCCGGGGCGGGCCAGCGCGGCGAGCGCCGCGAGCATCGCCGGGGCGCGCTCCCGCCCCTCGAACAGTCCCAGGTTGTTGCCGAGCAGCAGGAAGGTGTCGTACCGGCGGCCGTCGGCGGCGTGCTCGTCGACGGTGCCGTGCACGAGGTCGCGTACGCCCCGGTGGCGGCTGACCCGCAGCGCGCCGAGGGAGGTGTCCAGCCCGGTCACCGGCACACCGCGTTTCTGGAGTTCCAGCGCGATCCGGCCCGCGCCCACGCCGACGTCGAGTACGTGACCGCGTACCCGGTCCACGGCCCGGTGGTCGTGCGGCTGCCACCGCTGCGGCGGGTCCAGGTAGTGCCCGGCGGGCGCGCCGTTGACCAGCCCGTCGTCGCGCTCGATGATCTCGATGACCGGGCGGGGCAGGCGACCGCCGGCCATCGGGCGCGGGCCGATCCCGGTGGCGACCGCGTACGCGTCGCGGATCATCTCGCCGAACACGTCGCCGATCTCGGGTTCCCCGGTCATGTGAGCACGCTATCCGGGGGTCGGCGGTGCCGTCGCCGCCGTATCCTTGGCGGCGTGACCGACCTGGACCGCTTGGCGGCGGAGAAGTACGTCCTGCTCACCACGTTCCGTAAGGACGGCCGGGCGGTGGCGACACCGGTGTGGGCGGTACGCGACGGCGACGGGCTGGCGGTGTGGACGGTGGCCGACTCCGGCAAGGTGAAGCGCATCCGGCGCGACGGCCGGGTGACGGTGGCCCCGTGCGACGTGCGCGGGCGGCCGCACGGCGAGGCGGTGCCGGGCCACGCGACGATCGCCGACCCGGAGAGCACGAACCGGGTCCGGGGGCTGCTCAAGCAGAAGTACCGGCTGATCGGGCGGCTGAGCCTGCTGGGCAGCCGGCTGCGCCGGGGTGAGGGCGGCACGGTGGGGCTGCGGATCGTGCTGGACGGATCGGGCCCCGGACGCGATTAAGGGCGGCGCCGCGACGGCACCGCCCTTGATCGGAACGCCGGAGAACGCCGGTTCGTCAGTCTCCCTGGCGCTGCTGGGGGATCTGCCCCTGCAGCAGGGCCCGAACCTCCGACTCGCGGTAGCGGCGGTGGCCGCCGAGGGTCCGGATGGCACTGAGCTTGCCAGCCTTCGCCCACCGGGTCACCGTCTTCGGGTCGACACGGAACATCGACGCCACCTCGGCCGGTGTGAGCAGCGGCTCAGGTTCGTGCGTTCGCGATGCCATCGGGGTCACTCCTCCACATGTATAGACATCGGCCGGGGTCCCGCCGGCCGACGCGTCTCCCATGGTCCGGCTAGTCCCCGATGTCCGACATGGGCCGAACGGCTGAAGGTCCCTAGACGGACGGATGAACCATGCCCGATTTTTACGACTTTTATGCCGCAGAAAGTACCTTATTAGGACTCATGATCACGGTTCGTGACGCATCAACTACGAGACACTCTCGTGTCCAAGACCACTTAGCGGGTCAAACCGGGCGTCAGTTGCACCGCTCCAGCAGCTGCACCGCGCGCCAGCGAGCGACCAGCTTGTCGTACGCGGCGGACGCCTCCTCGGCCTCGCCCCGGCCCAGTCCGGCCAGTCCGGTGGCCACCAGCTCGGTCGAGTCGTCGGCTTCGAGCGTCTCGTCCGGCAGCAGTTGCACCAGGCCGCCGTAGTCCAGCTCGACCACCGAACGCGGGTGGAACTCCTCCAGCCACCGGGCCGCCTCCTCGACCGCCTCGGTGATCGGCGCCTCGCCGATCGACTTGCGCAGCACCGACAGCGCCCGGGACGCCCGGCGGCGCGCCTTGGAGATCTCGGTGCGGTAGCGCAACGCCCGCCGCTGCGGGTCGGTGACCAGGTGCCGCTCGCCGGCCTCGAACAGCACGAACCAGCGCAACGGCACGCCCCAGGTGGCGATCTGCTCGTGCACCCGGGGCACCCCGTGCTCCAGCACCCGCGCGCCGCTGCGCCAGTCCTCCACCACGGCCTTCGCCTGCCCGGCGAGCACCGGCGGCACGAACGCGTCGGCCAGCACCGACGGCACGCCGTCGCGGGCGCTCAGCGCCGCCTCGGCGACCCGGATACGCAGGTTCCAGGGGCAGACCAGCAGCGCGTCGTCGGACTCCAGGACGTACGCCTCGTCGGGCAGGTCGGGCAGCCGGGTCCAGCCGGCGCCGAGCGCCTCGATCACCGCCGTCCGCTGCCGCACCGGCCCTTCCAGCGGGGCGATCGCGCGGCCCTCGCTGACGTACCGGCGCCAGTACGACTGCCGGTCCCGGTCGAAGGCGGTGAGCGGCTCGTACACGCGCAGGTATGAAGCGAAGAGCGACGGCACTGCGCGATCCTCCCACGAGACGGGACCGCCCGTCGCCGCCCTCGGGCCGGTGGCGTGACATGCGCGACAGTACGGTTCGGGCCGATATTAGGCTCAACGACACCGGCAGCATCCCGCCGGCGTGCCACCCGGGTTCCGCGCCTCACAAGGGCGCACCGACACAGGAGTCAGCCATGGGCGTATTCGCCAGTACCGACGACCCCGTCTCCACGGGGCATGAGCAGGTCGTGTTCTGCCAGGACAAGCAGTCCGGCCTGAAGGCGATCATCGGGATCTACTCGACCGCGCTGGGCCCCGCCCTCGGCGGCACCCGGTTCTACCCGTACGCCAGCGAGGCCGACGCCCTCGCCGACGTGCTCGACCTCTCGCGCGGCATGGCCTACAAGAACGCTCTGGCGAACCTCGACCTCGGTGGCGGCAAGGCGGTCATCTGGGGTGACCCCGAGCAGATCAAGAGCGAGGCGCTGCTGCGCGCGTACGGCCGCTTCGTCGAGTCGCTCAACGGCCGCTACTACACCGCCTGCGACGTGGGCACGTACGTGGCGGACATGGACGTGATCGCCCGGGAGACCCGCTACGTGACCGGCCGCAGCGTGGAGCACGGGGGCGCGGGCGACTCCTCGATCCTCACCGCCTGGGGCGTGTTCCAGGGGATGCGGGCCGCCGCCGAGCACGTCTGGGGCAGCCCGACGCTGTCCGGCCGCCGGGTCGGCGTGTCAGGGCTGGGCAAGGTCGGCAAGTACTTGACCGCCCACCTGCTCGACGACGGCGCCGAGGTCGTGGCGACCGACGTCAACCCGCGCGCCCGGGAGTGGGCGCGCACCACCCACCCGCAGGTCACCCTGGTCGACGACACCGAGGCGCTGGTGGCCTCCGACATCGACGTGTACGCCCCGTGCGCGCTCGGCGGCGCGCTGAACGACGACACCGTGCCGGTGCTGCGGGCGAAGGTGGTCACCGGGGCGGCGAACAACCAGCTCGCCCACCCGGGCATCGAGAAGGTGCTCGCCGACCGGGGCATCCTCTACACGCCGGACTACGTGGTGAACGCCGGTGGCGTGATCCAGGTGGCCGACGAGATCGAGGGCTTCAACTTCGACCGCGCCAAGCTGCGCGCCACCCGGATCTTCGACACCACCCGGCAGATCCTCCGGCTCGCCGACGACGAGGGCGTGCCTCCGGCGGTCGCCGCGGACCGGCTCGCCGAGCGGCGGATGGCCGAGGTCGGCCGGCTGCGCGCCATCCACCTGCGGTGAACCTCACCTCCGGGGGCGGGGCGACGCTCCTCCCCCGGAGGCGGTACGCGTTAAGCTGAGCCTCGGGATTTTTCGTGCCGGTTTGTCCGGTGTCACGGCCAGCCCCGGGCCTCACCCCTTACCCGGTACACTTTGTGACGGCTGGACCACTACGACGCGCAGGTCCGGTCGACGGTGACCCGAGGTGCCGAACGATGGCATCCCCATGTACCGTAAGAGCCACGAGAGATGCCTGACGTCATCGGGGCCCGCCTTCGGGCTGCCCCGCATTCTGTGCGAGGGGGTCGAGCCATGGGGCGCGGCCGTGCTAAGGCCAAGCAGACGAAGGTGGCCCGGGAGTTGAAGTACCACTCCCCGAACACCGACCTAACCGCCTTGCAGCGCGAACTGGCGGGTAGTGGAAAGTCTGAGCACAACTTCGACGACGACTACAAAGAGTATGTCGACGACGATGACGAGGACCACGCGGACGACGACCCGGACACCTGGGCTCGTCCGACCCGCTGACCTCCGGTCACATCCGAGCACGCGGCAACCCCCGCGTGCTCACGCATGTGCTCTGCTGAGCCGGCTTAAGACCGACGATCAAGGGCCTGCCGCGCCGGGGCGTACGCTCCGACGCGCCGGCAGGTCCTTGATCGCGGAACCGTCCCCTCAGCGCGGCCGGTTGTTCCAGTTGTAGAACGTCGGGATGTTCTCGAAGTGGTTCCACGCGCAGACCGCGCCGGCGCCGTCGCCGCCCGACACCTCCGCCCGCAGCAGCCGCGCCGCCTCCGCCTCCCGGAGCAGAGCGGTAAGCCCCGCAGCGGCGTCCCGCACCCGGTCGGCGACCGCCTCCCGGTCGGTGTCACTGATGGTCTCGGGCATGCTCCAACACTCCCTCCAGTAGGCGGATCTTGCTGTTGCGGCAGTGCTCGGTCTCCGTACCGTCGAAACGCCCCAGCTCGAAGTAACGGTTGGCGGCGTGCCCGCCGCCGCAGAACCCGAAGTACGCGCAGGACGCCCGGCACGCCTCCACGCCGGTGAGGAACTCGTCCACCCACGGCGTACCGGCCGCACCGGCGAGAATGTCGCGTAGCGGGGTGGTCAGCACGTTCCCGCTGGCGAAGTCGCCGTACCGGGGATCGGTGAAGCCGGCCAACTCCGGCGAGAGCACCACCACCGAACCGTCGTGCCCGACCGTCGGGATCGGGTCGAGACTCCGGGGCAGCAAATCGTCGGCGGTGCCGGCCAGGACCGCTCCCGCGTACCGCAGCGACCACTCCACCTCACGCAGGTGGATCCGGGGATCCCGGCGCCACGCCGCCACCAGCTCGGCCCAGAACCGGGTGACCGCGCCCTCGTCGCGCGCGTTCGTCCGGGTGTTGACGCCCTCGGTCTCCTCGATGTTGACGCCGAGCACGTCGCAGCCAAGGTCGAGGAAGTAGCCGTACAGCTCGGTCGCCAGGCCCGGCTCCGGCCGCGACACCACCGCGAGCGCCGAGAACGGCAGGCCGTGGCGGCGCAGCGCCGCCACGCCCGCCACGATCCGGTCGTACGCGGGCCGCCCGCCCCGGGTGACCCGCTCGCCGTTGCGCGCCCGCGGCCCGTCCACGCTGACGCTGACCCGTACCCGGTGCTCGGCGAAGAACGCGCACCAGGCGTCGTCGATCAGCGTGGCGTTTGTCTGCACGTGGTGCTCGACGTCGGGACCGAACGGCGCCAGCAGCGCGGCCAGGTGTTCCCGGCCGGCCGCGAGCGGCTCCCCGCCGTGCCAGACCACGGAGAAGCGACCGCCCGCCGCCCACTGGTTCACCGACGCCGCCACCGCCTCGGCGACGGCCACCGGCATCCGCCGGTCCACCGACCGGAAGGGGAGGTAGCAGTAGGCGCAGTCGAGGTTGCACAGCGTGGTCGGCTGCATCACCACGTACGACGGGACGGCGGCGATTCCCCGCATCCCTCCGGGCGTGCGCGCAGCCATCAGCGTCTCCCCCGCCTGCCTGAAAACCGAACCTTCAGGCTAGGCCGCGGCGACCGCTCGGGTGAACCCCCGATCACGTGCCCGGCCGATCGGCGCAGGGTGATCAGCCCCGGGTGTGCTGCCCGACCATCTGCACGTTGCCGGACCCCTCGATGATCTCGCCGGCCTGCCAGGCGTCCACGCCCCGGCCGGTCAGGGTGGCCAGCGCGCGGTCGGCGTCCTCGGCGGAGACGATCGCGAACATGCCGACGCCCATGTTGAACGTCGCCTCCATCTCCGGGTCCTCGATCCGGCCCTTGGACTGGATCAGGTCGAAGATCGGCTGCGGTTTCCAGGTGGAGCGGTTCACCACGGCGTCGACGTGCTCGGGGAGCACCCGGACCAGGTTGCCGGGGATGCCGCCGCCGGTGACGTGGGCCAGCGCCCGCACCTCGGCCTCGGCGATCAGCTTCAGGCAGTCCTGCGCGTAGATCTTGGTCGGGGTGAGCAGTTCCTCGCCGAGCGTCCGCTGGCGGCCGAAGTCGTCGATCACCACGTCCAGCCGCATCCGGCCGGCGCCGAGCAGCACGTGCCGGACCAGCGAGTAGCCGTTGGAGTGCAGGCCGGAGGAGCGCATGGCGATCACCACGTCGCCCACCTCGACCCGCTCCGGGCTGAGGATCTCGCTCTCCTCCACCACGCCGACGCCGGTGGCCGAGATGTCGTACTCGTCCGGGCGCAGCACGCCCGGGTGCTCGGCGGTCTCGCCACCCAGCAGTGCGCAGCCGGCGTACCGGCAGCCGTCCGCGATGCCGGCGCCGATCTCGGCGACCTTGTCCGGCACGACCTCGCCGGTGGCAATGTAGTCGAGCAGGAACAGCGGCTCGGCACCGCAGGCCACCAGGTCGTCGACGACCATGGCGACCAGGTCGATGCCGACCGTGTCGTGGATGTCGAGCTGCTGGGCGATCACCAGCTTGGTGCCCACGCCGTCGGTCGAGGAGGCCAGGATCGGGTTCTTGTATTTCGTGGTGTCCAGCCGGAACAGGCCGGCGAAGCCGCCCAGGTCACCCATGACCTCGGGGCGCCGGGTCTCCTTGACCTTGGACTTGAGCAGCTCGACCGCGCGGTCGCCCGCCTCGATCGACACCCCGGCGTCGGCGTACGAGACCGAGCGTTTGCGCTGCGTCCGGCCGGAACCCGCCGACCAGGGCTGGCGGTCGCCGCCGGCGCCCGTCGGGCTGGATCCTGCGCCGCTGCGCTCGGACACGTGCGTCACGGTTCTCCCCTTTGTGGTTCCCGCGGGCCCGGAGCGGCCGGACCCGCGTCGGTGGTGCTACGGGTGGTGGGTCGGTGTGGCGACGAGCGGACCGGTCGGCCCGGCCGCCTCGGCGGCGACCCGGCGTCCCACTCCTTCGAGCACGTGCTTGCCGATCAGGTTTCCGGCCGGCAGGTCGATCGGGTACTCCCCATCGAAGCACGCCCGGCAGAGCCGGCTCTTCGGCTGCTCGGTCGCCGCGATGAGACCGGGCAGCGATACGTAACCGAGCGAGTCGGCGCCGATGGACCGGCGGACGCCGTCGTTGTCCAGCCCGTTCGCGAGCAGCTCGGCGCGGGTGGCGAAGTCGATGCCGTAGAAGCAGGGCCAGCTCACCGGCGGCGAGGAGATCCGGACGTGGACCTCCAGGGCGCCCGCCTCGCGCAGCAGCCGGACGATCGCCCGCTGGGTCGTGCCCCGCACGATCGAGTCGTCCACCACCACCAGGCGCTTGCCGCGTACGTTCTGCCGCAGCGGGTTCAGCTTCAGCCGGACGCCGAGCGCCCGCAGCGTCTGCGAGGGCTGGATGAACGTGCGCCCGACGTACGGGTTCTTCATCAGGCCCTGGCCGTAGGTGATGCCCGACTCCTCGGCGTAGCCGATGGCGGCCGGCGTGCCGGACTCCGGCACCGGGATCACCAGGTCGGCCTCGACCGGGTGCTCCTTGGCGAGCTGGCGGCCGATCTGCACCCGCGCGGCGTGCACGTTGCGGCCGGCGATGGTGGCGTCCGGCCGGGCGATGTACACGTACTCGAACAGGCAGCCCTTGGGCTCGGGCGAGGCGAACCGGCTGGAGCGCAGGCCGTTCTCGTCGATGGCGATCAGCTCGCCCGGCTCGACCTCGCGCACCACGCTCGCGCCGACGATGTCCAGTGCGGCGGTCTCGCTCGCCACCACCCACCCGCGTTCGAGCCGGCCGAGCACCAGCGGGCGTACGCCGTGCGCGTCGCGCGCCGCGTAGAGCGTCGACTCGTCCATGAAGACGAAGCTGAACGCGCCGCGCAGCTGCGGCAGCACCTCCAGCGCGGCCGCCTCGACCGACAGGTCGGGCCGGCTCGCCAGCAGCATGGTGACCAGCGAGGTGTCGTTCGTCGAGCCGTCGGAGTCGAGCCCTCGCACGGCCGCCTCGCGCTGCAACTCGGCGGTGTTGACCAGGTTGCCGTTGTGCGCCAGCGCGATGGTGGTGCCGGCGCTCGTGGCCCGGATGGTCGGCTGGGCGTTCTCCCAGGTCGAGCCGCCGGTGGTGGAGTAGCGCGCGTGCCCGATCGCGACGTGCCCGCGCAGGCTCGCCAGCGTCGGCTCGTCGAACACCTGGGCGACCAGGCCGAGATCCTTGTAGACCACGACACCGGAGCCGTCGCTCACCGCGATGCCCGCGGCCTCCTGACCGCGATGCTGGAGGGCGTAGAGCCCGAAGTAGGTGAGGTTGGCGACCTCTTCACCCGGAGCCCAGACACCGAAGACGCCGCACGCGTCCTGTGGGCCGGGTCGCTGGGGGTCAAGGTCGTGGCTCAGCCGGCCATCGCCTCGGGGCACCTGCCGCTCCCTCGCAGTGGGGGTCTGGACTGGCCTGGCGGAGTCGGGGGGCAGCTCCGCACGCATGGGCCGGGACCGTCGTCGGCTCTCAGTGTACGCGACCAGCAGCCGACACCGACAGTCACGAGACGCCCACACAGAGTGGGCGGAGTTTGCCCTGCTCGACGCCTAAATCGGGAGGTGCGGGGAGAGGTCAGCCCGGTTTCCGGAGACCCGGATGCGACCCTCAGTGACCGCTTCCGCCCATCCCCGACGTCCGGTGGCGACCGCCAGCCAGGTCGGCGGATCCATCTCCACCACGTTCGGCGGCGTACCACGGGTGTGTCGTGGACCACTCACGCACTGGACCGCACCGTAGGGTGGGACGCGCACCTCCACCGATCGGCCGGGGGCGCGATCCGCGAGGGCAGCCAAGAGGGTCCGGACCGCCGCCCGGAGCACCGGCCGTTCGGGCGAACGCCCCTCGTCCAGCGCCGCCAGTGCGGCGAGTACCGCTTCGGAATAAGCGTGCGGAGAGGACACGACGGGACGATACGACCCGGCAGAACGCCCCCCGACGGCGGCCCTGGGTAGAGATGATCCGGTCAGACAAGGCATAGTTGCCGACGGCGTAATTCGTACCGTGAGTGATCAACCTCGGCCGAGCGGCCGACGCGGGGATCAGACCCGGAAGGCGGTGGACGTGTCAACACACCGACGTGCCTGGAAGCAGCGGGCCGGTGTGGTCGTAGCGCTGGTCTCCGGCGCCCTGCTCACCGTCCCCGCATCTCCCGCCCTCGCCGCCGACGTCAGCGTCTCCCCGGGATCGGCAACGGTCAACGCCGGCAGCGACACCACGATCACCGTCCGGATCACTCCGCAGGACGGCGACCAGAGCGCCGACATCAGCCTGACCGGCCTGCCGTCCGGCGTCAGCTGCGCCTCGGGCTGCGGCCAGGTCAACTTCTCGCCGGGCAACCCGCAGCCCAAGACCCAGCTGCTCACCATCCGCGCCAACGACAACGCGCAGGACGCCAACACGTCGGTCACGGTGCAGGTCCGGCCCGACGACTCCGACCCGGCCACCGGCACCTTCCAGCTGGCGGTCAAGGGCGAGGCCCCGGAGCCGCAGCAGCCGCAGACCGTCAAGACGGTGTCCGGCAAGGTGGTCAACGCCGACGGCCAAGCCATCGAGGGCGCCCTCGTCATGCTCCGCGACAGCGCGGGCAAGGAACGCCGCACCAACACCAGTGGCAACGGCAACTTCAGCTTCAGCGGCTCCGAGTCCAACCCGATCGCGCCCGGCCGGATCGACCTCGGTGCCTCCACCGACGGCGCCTCGCCGGTCGCCCGGTCGATCAACGCGAACGCCGGCCAGTCGGTGACCGGCGTCCGGCTCAGCATCCAGCTGAGGGCGTCGGCGAGCCCGAGCGCCTCCCCGTCGGCGAGTGAGTCCGCCCCGCCGTCCGAGGAGCCGCTCGAGGAGGAGGCGACCGACACCCCGTCGGCCGAGGCGCCCGCCGCGCAGCAGCCGGCCGCGAACGAGGACTCCGGCGGCTTCGGCTCCTGGCTGCTCATCCTGCTCGGCGGCCTCTTCGTCGCCGTCGGCGTGGGCACCATCGTGCTGCTCTACATGCGCCGCAAGAACGAGGGCGACGACGGCGACGGCGACGGTCCGGACGGACCGACCGGTCCGGGTGGCCCCGCTGCGGCCGGTGCGATCCCGGCGGCCCGGGGCGCGTACCACGGGGCTGACGACCAGACCCGGGTGGTGAACGGCATGGGCGCCGGGCCGGCCGCGACGATGGTCGGCGGCCCGTCGATCAGCGACGCCCCCACCATGCTCCAGCGGCCGGTCGTGGACGACGTCCCGCCGGACCCGTACGGCGCCCCGCCCGGCCCGTCCTATGGTGTCGGCGGCGGCCAGGGCGGCTACGGCTACGGCGACGACGCACCGGGCCAGGGCGGCTACGGCGGCGCGGGCGGCTACGGCAACGCGCCGTCCTCGGGCGGCGGCTACGGCAACGGCCCCTCCTCCGGTGCCGGATACGGCAGCCCGGACTACGCCGCCGGTGCCGGTGCCGCGGCCGGAGCGGCCGGCTACGCGGCCCAGGGCGGCGGCTACGGCAACGAGCGCTTCGACGAGCCCACCGGCCGCTACACCGGTGACAGCACGCAGTACGCGCCCGCGGCCGACCCGTACCCGACCAGCACCTACCAGCCCGAGCAGGACCGCGGCTACGACCAGGCCGGCTCGTCCTCGTACGGCCGTGGCCCGGAGCAGGGCGACGGCTATGGCGCAGGCGGTGGCTACGGCGCCGCGTCGGGCGGTTACGACGGCGACCGTCAGCAGGGCGGGTACGGCGATCCCACCGGTGCCTACGGCAACGCAGCGGGTGGTGGCTACGGCGACAACCCGTCCGGCGGGTACGGCGACGCACCGGCATACGGCGGCCGACGTGCGGCGGGCGGCGGCTACGGCGAGGACGCGACCGGCGGCTACGACAACGCCCCTTCGGGTGGCTACCGCGATACCCCGTCCGGCGGCTACGACAGCGGCCGTCAGCAGGGCGGCTACGGCGACGCACCGACCGGCGGCTACGACAACCCCGGTGGCGGCGGCTACGACAGCCGGTCCCAGGGTGGCTACGACAGCGGCGCCGGCGGTTACGACAGTAGTGCGACCGGTGGCTACGACAGCGGCCGTCAGCAGGGCGGATACGGCGACGCACCGACCGGCGGCTACGGCAACGCGGGTGGCGGTTACGACGGCGGTCACCAGTCCGGCGGCTACGGCCAGCAGGCCGGCGGGTACGGCGACGGCTACGGTCAGGCCCCGCAGGGTGGTTACGGCCAGGGCGGTTACGGCCAGGAGCCGCCGCAGCAGCGCGGGGGCGGCTACGACAACGCCTACCCCAACGACCCGGCGCAGGCAGGCCGTGCCCGCCCGGACGGGCAGGCGGACCGTGGCGGACGGCGCCTCGACTGGCTGGACGACTGACAGGCACCGGACGTGGCTGACGACGGCCCGCCGGGATCATCAGGGGCGCGCCCTGCGGGACGGGACCGGAAGCGGTGCTCAGGCGAGGGCGAAGTAGCCCTGGCGGAGTACCGGCACCACGTCGGAGACACCGACCTCGGTCGCGACCGCGACGTCCTCGGCGAAGCCGCCCTCGGCGAGTTCCCGCCCGGAGACGCATCCCCGGACCGCCGCCGGCACGTCCGGCGTGCTCGCCAGCGCGGCGAGCGCCATCGCGGCCTCCACCGAGAGCCCACCCGGCACGTCGGCGAGCGCGTCGAGCACGCAGGCCGCACCGAGCTGGTCCTCCACGCACGGCCGGAGCGACCCGTCGGGCCAGCGCTCCCCGGCCGCCACCACGCCCACCGGGGCGTCCGTCGAGCCGTACCCCTCGGCGCGCAGCCAGCGCCCGACGGCGGGTGCGTTACGCAGGCACGCCGCGACCACCGGCACCCCGGTGGCGCTCGCGGCGGCGCTGATCGCCGAACCGTTCGGTGACGGCAACACCAGGTCGGGGACGACCGGCGCGGCCCGCAGTGCCGCCGGAGACAGCGACCACGGGTGCTCCGCAGTCATCTTCCGGCGGCCCACAGCGGCCACGGCCCCCATCCGGCGGGCGTAGTCGGCGGCCTGCTCACCCCACGGGAACGGGTGCACCCGCATGCCACGGCTCACCGCCACCTCCACGGTGGTGGTGAACGACAACACGTCCACCACCACCAGGGCGGCACAGACCCGGCCGAGTTCCGCCGCCCCGGTCAGTCCCCAGTCGAACCGGGCACCGGCGCCGGGTTGGGCGAAGACGGCCAGGGCCAGCGCCTCAGCGCTGACCCGGCGCCGGCTCACCGGGAGCCGGACGGTCGGATCCGTCGGCGGCCGCCGACTCGTCCGGGGCCGGGGTTTCGTCGACGGCCGGCGTCACGTCGGCCGGCGCGGCCTCGCCCGGCGCCGCCGCAGCGGGCGCGTCGGACTCCGCCGTGGGGGCGGGCGCGGACGCCTCGGCCTCGGCGGGCTGCGTGTCCCGGCCGGCCTTGGCGATCGGCTCGGCGTCGACAGCGGCCGGGTCCACGCCTACCGGCTGCTCCGCCGTGGCCGGAAGCACAGTGGTCGTCCCGGTACGGGTCGCCTCCACCTCCACGTGCGCCGCCTCGGCCACACCGAACAGGCGCGGGAGCGTCCCGGTGTGTACCTCGCGCAGCTCGTCCAGGCCGAACCGGAACTGACCGTGCACCTCCAGCGCACCGGAGGCCGGGTCGGTGACGCCGATGAACTCCCACGGCACGCCGCGCTCGGCGCAGAGGGCGGTGAACGCCTTCTCGTGGCCGCGCGGCACCGACACCAGCACGCGGCCGGCGGACTCGCTGAACAGGAACACGAACGGCATCGAACCACCCGCGAAGTGCTCCGGCACCACGACCCGGGCGCCCACGCCGCGGCGCAGGGCCGACTCGACCAGGCTCTGCGCCAGGCCGCCGTCGGACAGGTCGTGCGCGGAGCTGAGGTGCCCGACCCGGGCCGCCTCGGCCAGCAGCTCGGCGAGCTGCCGCTCGCGGGCCAGGTCGACCTGCGGGGGGATGCCGCCCAGGTGCTCGTGGGTCACCCAGGCCCACTCCGAGCCGGACAACTCGACGTGCGTCTCGCCCAGCAGGAACAGCTGGTCGTGGTCGCCGGCCGGACGCGGCACGAAGCCCATCTGCACCCGGTCGGCGACGTCGTCGAGCACACCGAGCACGCCGACCACCGGGGTCGGGTGGATGGCCGCGGCGCCGGTCTGGTTGTAGAAGCTGACGTTGCCGCCGGTCACCGGGATGCCCAGCTCCAGGCAGCCGTCCGCGAGGCCACGCACGGCCTCGGCGAACTGCCACATCACGCCCGGGTCCTCCGGCGAGCCGAAGTTCAGGCAGTTGGTGACCGCGATCGGCTTCGCGCCGGTCACCGCCACGTTCCGGTACGCCTCGGCCAGCGCCAGCTTCGTCCCGTGGTACGGGTCGAGGCGGGCGTACCGGCCGTTGCCGTCGACGGAGAGCGCGACACCGAGGCCGCTGCGCTCGTCGATCCGGATCACGCCGGAGTCCTCCGGCTGGGCGAGCACGGTGTTGCCGAGCACGTACCTGTCGTACTGCTCGGTGACCCAGGTCTTGTCGGCCAGGTTCGGCGACGCGATCATGCGCAGCACGGTCTCCCGGAGCGCCTCCGGGGTGCTCGGCCGGGGCAGCGTCTCGGCGCGGTCGGCCTGGAGCAGGATCAGGTCGGCCGGCTCGCGCATCGGCCGGGCGTACACCGGGCCGTCGTCGACGAGCGAGCCCGGCGGCACGTCCACCACGAGCTGGTCGCGCCAGGTGACGATCAGCCGGCCCGGCTGGCCGTCCGCCGACGGCGCGGTGACCTCGCCGATGGCAGTGGCCCAGACGCCCCACTTCTCGGCGGTCTTGAGCACCGCGTCGAGCTTGTCCGGCGAGACGACGAGCAGCATCCGCTCCTGGGACTCGCTGGCCAGGATCTCGTGCGGCTCCATCGAGGGCTCGCGCAGCGGCACGCGCTCCAGCCAGACCCGCATGCCGGTGCCGGCGGAGGCGGCGGTCTCGGTGAGGGCGCAGGTCAGGCCGGCGCCGCCGAGGTCCTGGATGCCGACGACCAGTTCGGCGTCGTACAGCTCCAGGCATGCCTCGATGAGCAGCTTCTCCATGAAGGGGTCGCCCACCTGCACGGACGGGCGGCGCTGCTCGCTGCCCTCGTCGAAGGTGGCGCTGGCGAGCACCGACACGCCGCCGATGCCGTCGCGGCCGGTCTTGGCGCCCATCAGCACCACGACGTTGCCGGGGCCGGTGGCGTCCTTCTTCTGGAGCCGGTCGACCGGCAGCACGCCCAGGCAGAGCGCGTTGACCAGCGGGTTGCCCTGGTAGCAGGGGTCGAAGACGACCTCGCCGCCGATGTTGGGCAGGCCCAGGCAGTTGCCGTAGCCGCCGACGCCGGCGACCACGCCGGGCAGTACCCGGGCGGTGTCCGGGTGGTCGGCCGCGCCGAAGCGCAGCGGGTCCATCACGGCGACCGGGCGGGCGCCCATGGCGAGGATGTCGCGGACGATGCCGCCGACGCCGGTCGCCGCGCCCTGGTACGGCTCGACGAAGCTCGGGTGGTTGTGCGACTCGACCTTGAACGTCACCGCCAGCTCGTCGGAGACCCGGACCACGCCGGCGTTCTCCCCGATGCCGGCGAGCAGCCGGTCGCTCGGCGGCGCCTTCTCGCCGAACTGGCGCAGGTGCACCTTGCTCGACTTGTAGGAGCAGTGCTCGCTCCACATGATCGAGTACATGGCCAGCTCGGCCTGGGTGGGCCGGCGGCCGAGGATGTGCCGGATCCGGTCGTACTCGTCGTCGCGGAGGCCCAGCTCGGCGTACGGCTGAAGCTCCTCCGGCGAGTCGGCGGCCCGGGACACGGTGTCCACGCCCGGCGCCCAGTCGTCGGTCGGGCCGGCCTGCGGCACCACGCCCTGTGGCTCGCGCGGGGCCGGGTCCGGATGGGTGGTCATGACGTCTCCTTGCTGCGCTCGCCGCCGGTGCGGCGGGTGGGCCGACCGATGTTCCCGGCCACCATCACGCCGGCGCTCCCACCAGATGCTTGAGCACCGAGGTGAAGAAGCCGAGGCCGTCCAGGGAGGGGCCGGTGAGCGCCTCCACCGCGTGCTCGGGGTGCGGCATGATGCCCACGACGTTGCCGGCCTCGTTGGTGATCGCCGCGATGTCGCGCTGCGATCCGTTGGGGTTGCCGCCGACGTAGCGGGCGACGACGCGGCCCTCGCCCTCCAGCCGGTCGAGCGTCGCGGGGTCGGCGACGTAGCAGCCCTCACCGTTCTTGACCGGGATCAGCACCTCCTGGCCCGGCTGGAACGCGTTCGTCCAGGCGGTGCCGGTGCTCTCGATCCGCAGGACCTGGTCCCGGTTGCGGAAGTGCAGGTGCTGGTTGCGGGTGAGCGCGCCGGGCAGCAGGTGCGCCTCGCAGAGGATCTGGAAGCCGTTGCAGATGCCGAGCACCGGCAGGCCACCGCGCGCGGCCTGGACGATCGTCTCCATCACCGGGGCGAACCGGGCGATGGCGCCGCAGCGCAGGTAGTCGCCGTAGGAGAAGCCGCCGGGCAGGACGACGGCGTCCACCCCGTGCAGGTCCGGGTCGCCGTGCCAGAGCCGGACCGCCTCGGCGCCGGCGATCCGTACGGCCCGGGCCGCGTCCCCGTCGTCGAGCGAGCCGGGGAAGGTGACCACACCGACCCGGGCGGTCACGACTGCGCGCCCGCGGTCTCGTCGGCGGTGACCACCCGGACGGTGAAGTCCTCGATGACCGGGTTGGCAAGCAGCTTGTCGGCGATCTCCCGGGCCCGGTCCAGGTCCGGTTCGCCGGTGAACTCGATCTCGATCCGCCTGCCGATCCGAACCGAGGCGACGTCACTGACGCCGAGCCGGGGCAGCGCGTTTGCGACGGCCTGGCCCTGCGGATCGAGGATCTCGGGCTTGAGCATGACGTCGACGACGACGCGAGGCACTGGGCACTCCTGACTGTGTACGCAGTTGGGTGCCGGCCCAACAATCGGGCGAGCGCAGCCAGCGTACCTGGCAGATACCGCCCGGCCCGCACCGGCCGGGGGCAGTTCCGGCACTGATCTGCCGCACCCGCGGCACCGGACGGGCACCGTTGCCCGTTCGTTGCGGCGTCGATGCGAATTCGTTGCGCTGCGTGCTTGCCGGAGCTTTCCGGCAACGCCTCCCAGCAGGCATTCTGCCGCGAAACACCCCACCTTGGACCGGTATCCGACAGCGCGTCGGCGCGCCACGCGGCGCACGTCACGCCATCGGCCTAATTCGATCCACACCTTGTGACAGAGGGCGTCGCGGCCGTAGCATGCATCGTCAGATGTCGATGACTGGGATCGACGTCCCTCGCCGGCCCACCCCATCCGGCGGGTGTCACCCCCTGCCCGGTAACCCCGGGCGTCCGCGCAGAAGGAGCCCCGACAATGCGTCTCCGTCCCCTGCTCGCCGTGCTGACCACCGCGCTGGCCGGCGTCCTGGTCACCGCCTCCGGCGCCGCCGCCGCACCGGCCGGCCCTCAGCCGATCATCGGCGGCGGCACCGTCTCGTCCGCGCCGTGGGCCGCCGCCGTCTTCAGCAACGGCTCGTTCACCTGCTCCGGCAGCGTCATCGCGCCCCAGTGGGTGCTCACCGCCCGGCACTGCGTCAGCGGCACCATGTCGGTGCGCGTCGGCAGCGTCTACCGCGCCTCGGGCGGCGTGACCCGCACCGTGAGCGCCTCGTACAGCCGCTACGACCTGGCCCTGCTGCGCCTGTCCAGCACGGTCAGCACCTCCGCCGTGTCACTGGCCACCAGCAACCCGCCGGTCGGCTCCACGAACACCATCTACGGCTGGGGCATGACCTGCTACAGCGGGTGCAGCGCGTCGTCGCAGCTCAAGACCGCCAGCGTCCGGGTGACCAGCAACAGCGCCACCGACGCGTACGGCGGCCAGGCGATCCGGAGCACCCGGATCAACGGCAACGCGTGGCGGGGCGACTCGGGCGGTCCGCAGTTCTACAACGGGCGGCAGGTCGGCGTCGCCTCCACCGCCGACGGCCAGAGCATCCAGAACTACGGCAGTGTCGCGTACAACCGGGCCTGGATCACCTCGACGGCCGGTGTCTGACGGTTGATGCCGTTGCGGCGCGGATCGGTCGGGTGCGGCCCGACCGTCCGCGCCGCGCCGTTTTGCAGCATCCGATCAGCTGAACACGGCTCGCGAACCACCCGGCCGGGGACTGACAGCATCGGAAGGGTGCTGGTCGTGACGACGGATCAACTGCCCGGCTACGAGATCCGCCAGATCCTCGGCGAAGTGGTCTCCTCGATGGCGAGGACCCGCAACCCGTACCGCGAGGGGGTCAAGAACCTGCGCGGTGGCGCCTACGACCCGATGGCGCCGGACAACCTGACCCGATGGCGTACCGACTCGGTGGCCCGCCTCGGCGAGGAGGCGCGCCGCCTGGGCGCGAACGCGGTGATCGGCATGCGCTTCGACAGCCGCGACTGCGGCGAGATGTGGATGGAGATCTGCGCGTACGGCACGGCGGTGATCGTCGCGCCGAAGATGCCGGACGTCATGCCGCCGGACCAGCCCGCGATCGCGGCCGAGACCGCCCACGACCCGGAGATCGCCTCCGCCCCCGGCGGCATCGCCGAACCCGCGTCCGCCCCCAACCTGAGTTCCGCGGCCGAAACCCCCACCGGCCCCTGACCCCCTTGCTCTGCCGCGTCGATCATGAAGTTGACGGCAGAAATGACCTCCCTGAGTGCCGCCAACTTCAGTGATCGACCAGAAAGGTCAGAGGATGGGGGGTGGGGAGTAGGCCGCCGCGTGGGGGTGGGCTTCGACGACCCTGGTGATTCTTGCGGTCACCCGGGCGACCTGGTCGGTGGCGGCGCCCACGAAGGCGTTGCGATCGGCGACCAGGGTGTCGATCTCGGGCCGGGTCAGGCCCAGGCGGCCGTCGGCGGCCAGGCGGTCGAACAGGTCGTTCTCGGCCGCGCCCTTCTCCCGCATCGCCAGCGCCACGGCGACCGCGTGCTCCTTGATCACCTCGTGCGCGACCTCCCGGCCCACACCCCGGCGTACGGCCGCCACCAGGATCTTCGTGGTGGCCAGGAACGGCAGGAAGCGCTCCAGCTCCCGGTTGATCACCGCCGGGTACGGGCCGAACTCGTCCAGCACGGTGAGGAACGTCTGGAACAGCCCGTCGGCGGCGAAGAACGCGTCGGGCAGCGCGACCCGGCGCACCACCGAGCAGGAGACGTCACCCTCGTTCCACTGGTCGCCGGCCAGCTCGCCGACCATCGACAGGTAACCCCTGATGATCACCGCGAAGCCGTTCACCCGCTCCGACGAACGCGTGTTCATCTTGTGCGGCATCGCGCTGGAACCGACCTGACCCGGCTTGAAGCCCTCGGTGACCAGCTCCTGGCCCACCATGAGCCGGATCGTGGTGGCCAGCGACGACGGCGCGGCGGCCACCTGGGCCAGCGCCGAGAGCACGTCGAAGTCCAGCGAACGCGGGTAGACCTGGCCGACGCTGTCCAGCACCCGGCTGAACCCCAGGTGCCCGGCCACCCGATGCTCCAGCTCGGCCACCTTGCCGGCGTCGCCGTCGAACAGGTCGAGCTGGTCGGCGGCGGTGCCCACCGGCCCCTTGATCCCCCGCAGCGGGTAGCGGCCGATCAGATCCTCCAGCCGCTCGTACGCGATCAGCAGCTCCTCCGCCGCCGACGCGAACCGCTTGCCGAGCGTGGTGGCCTGCGCGGCGACGTTGTGCGACCGGCCGGTCATCACCAGCGCCGAGTACTCCCCGGCGTGCCAGCCCAGCCGGGCCAGCGTGGCGACCACCCGGTCCCGGATCAGCTCCAGCGAGGCGCGGATCTGGAGCTGCTCGACGTTCTCGGTGAGGTCGCGGGAGGTCATCCCCTTGTGCACGTGCTCGTGCCCGGCGAGCGCGCTGAACTCCTCGATCCGGGCCTTCACGTCGTGCCGGGTGACCCGCTCCCGGGCCGCGATCGAGGCCAGGTCGACCTGGTCGACCACCCGCTCGTACGCCTCGACCACCCCGTCCGGCACCGGCACGCCGAGGTCACGCTGGGCCTTGAGCACCGCCAGCCAGAGCCGGCGCTCCATCCGGACCTTCTCCTCCGGCGACCAGAGGGCGACAAGTTCGGGCGAGGCGTACCGGTTGGCGAGCACGTTCGGGATCGTCGTCACGTACCTCAGTCTTTCATGAGGCCCGGGCCGGCCCCGGCGACGCCGGTACCCGGTCCAGCCGGTAGGCGGGCCGGACCGGGACGCGGCGTCAGCTCAGCCGGATCTCCGGGTCCAGCGCGACCGCGGCCATCTCCTCGGCCGTCAGCAGGTGTGCCAGTCCCGGCAGAGCAGGTACGCCGTCCGGCGCAGCGGCTCCAGCCGGGCGGTCACGTAGTCGCGGAACTCCTCGTCACGCCCGGTCACGGGGTGCCGCTCCTCGTTCGCCTCATGCCCAGGGGACGGAACGGGTTGGCGGGCGGGTTGCCCGCCCGGTGAAGAACCGGGCGGGCGTCGGCGTCAGCGCTCCAGGATCGCTGTCACGCCCTGTCCACCGGCCGCGCAGATGGAGATCAGGCCGCGCCCGCTCCCCTTGGCGTCCAGCAGCTTGGCCAGCGTGGCGACGATCCGGCCGCCGGTGGCGGCGAACGGGTGCCCGGCCGCCAGCGACGAGCCGTTGACGTTCAGCTTGTCCCGGTCGATCGAGCCGAGCGGGCCGTCCAGGCCGAGGCGCTCCTTGCAGAACTCCGGCGACTCCCAGGCGGCAAGGGTGGCCAGCACCTGCGAGGCGAACGCCTCGTGGATTTCGTAGTAGTCGAAGTCCTGCAGGCTCAGCCCGGCCCGGGCCAGCATCCGGGGCACCGCGTACGCGGGCGCCATCAGCAGGCCCTCGTCGCCGTGCACGAAGTCGACGGCGGCGGTCTCGGACCAGGAGAACCAGGCCAGCACCGGCAGGTTGTGCGCCTTGGCCCACTCCTCGGAGGCGAGCAGCACCGTCGACGCGCCGTCGGTGAGCGGCGAGGAGTTACCGGCGGTCATGGTGGCCCGCTCGGCGTCCGCGCCGGAGGCGCCGAAGACCGGCTTGAGCGAGCCGAGCTTCTCCAGGCTGGTGTCCGGCCGCAGGTTCTGGTCCCGGGTCAGCCCGAGGTAGGGGGTCATCAGGTCGTCGAAGAACCCCTTGTCGTACGCGGCGGCGAGCCGCTGGTGCGAGCGCAGTGCCAGTTCGTCCTGCGCGGTCCGGTCCACGTTCCAGCGCAGCGCGGTCCGGGCCGCGTGCTCACCCATCGAGAGCCCGGTACGCGGCTCGGCGTTGCGCGGGATGTCCGGCTTGAACGGCTGGTGCGGGCGCAGCTTCGCCGCGATCTTGAGTCGTTCGCCGAGCGTACGGGCGGAGTTGAGCTGGAGCAGCGTGCGCCGCATGTCCTCGTTGACGGCGAGCGGCGCGTCCGAGGTGGTGTCGGCGCCACCGGCGATGCCGACCTCGATCTGCCCGAGGGCGATCTTGTTGGCGACCAGGATGGCGGCCTCCAGTCCGGTGCCGCAGGCCTGCTGGATGTCGTACGCGGGGGTGTGCGGATCGAGCCGGGAGCCGAGCACCACCTCACGGGTGAGGTTGAAGTCGCGTGAGTGCTTGAGCACCGCACCGGCCACGACCTCGCCGATCCGCTCGCCGGCCAGCCCGAACCGGGCGACCAGCCCGTCGAGCGCCGCACCGAGCATGTCCGCGTTCGACGCGTGCGCGTAGCGCGAGTTGGACCGGGCGAAGGGGATGCGGTTGCCCCCGATGACCGCGACCCGCCGGACACTCTGCACGATCGGCCTCCCTCGAAACTGTTGCCCAAACCCTACTCGCCAGTAGGCTACGCCTATGACCGACAGGTACGCGAGCTTCGTCCAGACAGGGGCCGGTCGCGCGCTGGTCAAGCGCCTCGGGCTGCCCGACCCGCCCCGACTGCGCCGGCACACGCCGGGCGACCCCCTCGTTCCCGGGCCGGTCCTGCTCGGCTCCTCGGCCGGCGGCCGGATCGCCGAGCCGGCCGGGAAGATCCTGACCGCCGCCGGGGTCGAGCTGGCCGATCCGGTCGCCGCCCACGACGCCGACCGCCGCTTCGCGGCCCTGGTGTACGACGCCAGCGGCATCACCGACTCCGCCGGACTGCGTCAGCTCTACGACTTCTTCCACCCGCAGGCCCGCTCGCTGCTGCCCAGCGGCCGGGTGATCGTGCTGGGCACCCCGCCGGCCGAGTGCGGCTCTCCCCGGGAGGCTACCGCCCAGCGCGCGCTGGAGGGCCTGACCCGCAGCATCGGCAAGGAGTTCGGCCGGGGCGTGACCGCCCAGCTCGTCTACGTGACACGCGAGGGTGACGCCGGCACGCCGGTGAGTCTGGAGGCCACGCTCCGGTTCCTGCTCTCCGGCCGTTCCGCGTACGTCTCGGGCCAGGTCGTGCGCGTCGGCGCCGGCACCGCCGTCGCACCGGCCGACTGGGACCGGCCGCTTTCCGGCCAGGTGGTGCTGGTGACCGGCGCGGCCCGGGGCATCGGCGCGGCGCTCGCGAAGGTGCTGGCACGCGACGGCGCCCAGGTGGTGGCGCTGGACATCCCGGCGGCCGGGGACGAGCTGGCCGCCGTCGCCAACGACATCGGCGGCAGCGCGGTGCAGCTCGACCTGACCGCGCCGGACGCGCCGACACGGCTGGCGGAGCATCTGGCGTCCCGCCACGGCCGGGTCGACGCGGTGGTGCACAACGCGGGCATCACCCGGGACAAGACGCTGGGCCGGATGGACGCCGACCGGTGGGACTCGGTGATCGACGTGAACCTGTCCAGCCAGGAGCGCATCAACGACGTGCTGCTGGAACGCGACCTGATCCCGGCCGGTGGCCGGATCGTGTCGGTCTCGTCGATCGCCGGGATCGCCGGCAACCGGGGGCAGACCAACTATGCGACGAGCAAGGCCGGCGTGATCGGCCTCGTCGACTCGCTCTCCCCGGTGCTTCGCGAGCGCGGGATCAGCCTGAACGCGGTGGCGCCGGGCTTCATCGAGACCCGGCTGACCGCGCGTATCCCGCTGGCCATCCGCGAGGTGGGACGGCGGATGAACAGCATGGCCCAGGGCGGCCTGCCGGTGGACGTGGCCGAGACGATCGGCTGGCTCTCCTGGCCGGCGTCCGGCGCGGTGAGCGGCAACGTGGTCCGGGTCTGCGGCCAGAGCCTGCTGGGGGCGTGATGGCGAAGGACCAGAACGACGACCTGAGCCTGCACGACCTGATCGAGGGCCCCACCCGCGACCTGACCGCAGCCCGTGCCGCCGCCCTCGCCCGCACCCAGGCCCGATCCACCTCCGACGATCATGAAGTTGACGGCACTTCTGAAGATCCACGAGGCAGCCAACCTCATGATCGACGGAGTGAGGGGGCGAGTGAGGGGGCGGGGCCGGGCGCGCGGCGGCGGGTCGCGTTGGAGCGGCTGCCCGCCAGTGGGGCGCTGTACCGGCGGGCGCTGCTGGGAGTGGTGCCGGGGGTCGGGGGGCGGCGTGGCGGGGACGTGCCGGAGGTCGAACTCGCCGTCTCCGGGGTCGCCGTGGATCCGGGGCACCTGGCTGACTACGACCGAGTGTGCGGGTTCCGGCTGACCGACCGGCTGCCGGCCACGTACCTGCACGTGCTCGGGTTCCCGCTGTCGCTGCGGCTGATGACGAGCCCGGGCTTCCCGATCCCGCTCACCGGCGTGGTGCACGTGGCCAACCGGATCACCGTGCACCGCCCGGTAGAGGCCGGCGAGACGGTCGACTTCCACACGTACGCGGAGAACCTGCGCCCGCACGAGCGGGGCCGCCAACTCGACGTGGTGCTCATCGGGTCGATCGGTGGCGAGGAGGTCTGGCGCGGCGTGTCCACGTACCTCGGGAAGGAGCGCGCCGCGGGCGGCGGTCCGCGGCGCGACCGGGGTGACCGCCCGGCTCCGCCGGCCGCCTCGGCGCGGTGGCGGGTGACGCCCCGGGTGGGTACGGACTACGCCCGCGTCTCCGGCGACCACAACCCGATCCACACGTCGAAGCTGGGCGCGCGGCTGTTCGGCTTCCCGCGCCCGATCGCGCACGGCATGTGGAGCAAGGCCCGCTGCCTGGCCGCGCTGGAGCCGCGGCTGTCCGAGTCGTACACGGTGGACGTGTCGTTCAAGCTGCCGGTGCCGCTGCCGTCGACCGTGGCGTTCAGCGCCTCGGCGACCGGCGCTGGCTGGGACTTCGCGCTGCACGGCGCCCGGGACGGGAAACCGCATCTGGTCGGTTCCGTGCGCTGAGCGAAAGAGGGGACTTGCCGTCCCCTCATTTCGCGGCTAAGTTGTTCTCAGATTGAGTTGTTCTCAACCTGAGAGAGTAGGTGGCCGTGAACGAGCAGGACTTCCTGGCCGGGTACGACCCCCGGGACTACCCGGCGGTCGCGGTCACCGTCGACGTGGTCGCGCTGACCATCCGCGAGGGCGCGCTGCACCTGCTGCTGATCCGCCGCGGCGCACCGCCCTACGCGGGGCACTGGGCGCTGCCCGGCGGCTTCGTCCACCCGGACGAGGACCTGGCCGCGGGCGCCCGCCGGGAACTGGCCGAGGAGACCGGCCTCGGCGGCGAGCGCCTGCGCCGGGTGCACCTGGAACAGCTCGGCAGCTACGGCGCCCCCGACCGCGACCCCCGCATGCGGGTCGTCTCGGTCGCCCACCTGGCGTTCGCCCCCGACCTGCCCGACCCGGTCGCCGACACCGACGCCGACGAGGCGACCTGGCTGCCGGTGACCGCGCTGAACAGCCGGCAGCTCGCCTTCGACCACGGCCGGATCATCGACGACGGGCTTGAGCGCGCCCGCTCCAAGCTGGAGTACACGCCGCTGGCCACCCGGTTCCTCGCCCCCGAGTTCACAGTCACCGAGCTGCGGGAGGTCTACGAGACGGTGTGGGGCCACCCGCTGCACGCCGGCAACTTCCACCGCAAGGTGCTCTCGGTGCCCGGCTTCGTGGAGAGCACCGGCGCCAGCACCGAACGCGGCGGCGCGCGCGGCGGCCCCCGGGCCAAGCTCTACCGCGCCGGAGACGCCCGGCTGCTGCACCCGGCGCTGCTGCGCCCCGCCCGGGAGGAGACGGTGCGGTGAGTACCGAGGAGGCGATCCGGCTGGTCACGGCCGACCCGCTGGTACGCGCCGCCGCGGCCGACGCGCTCGTCACCGTCACCACCCGGTGGCGCACGCCCGCCCCCGCGTACACCGGCGACGTCGCCACCCTGCACGAACGCAAGGAAGGGCCCCTTGTTAACGCCTCCGGTAGAGGAGGGGCCCCTTCTTATCACCTGGCGAAGGTGACCCGGCACCCCGGCGACAACGACCTGATGGCCCGCGAGGCGCGCGCGTTGCGCCGAATCGCCGAGCACGGCGACGCCCGGCACCTCGCGTACGTGCCCAAGCTTGTCGACTCCTACCCGGCGCGCGACCCGTCGACGGGCGTGCAACGACAGGTGAACGAGCTGGTGACCGTACCCGGGCTGCACAGCCTGGACGACGTGCGCCGCGCGTACCCGGACGGGCTGGACCCGCGCGACGCGGCCTGGATGTGGCGGCGGCTGCTCGTGGCGCTCGGCCTGGCCCACCGGGCCGGCGTGGTGCACGGCGCGGTGCTGCCCCGGCACGTGCTGATCGAGCCGGACGCGCACGGCGTGGTGCTCGTCGACTGGTGCTTCTCTGCCGACCCGGGCGGGCTCGTGCCGGCGCTGGTGCCCGGTCACGAAGACTGGTATCCGCCGGAGGTCGCCGAGAAGCGGCAGTGCGGGCCCGGCACCGACATCGCGATGGCCGCCCGCTGCATGACCTGGCTGATGGGCGACCACGCACCGCGCGAGTTGCGCGCCTTCGCCGACGGCTGCCAGGGCACCGCGCTCGCCACCCGGCCGGACGACGCCTGGCGGCTGCTGCGCGAACTGGACGAGGTGCTGCACCGGCTGTACGGGCCGCGCACCTTCCGACCCTTCACCCTCAACCCGTAGGGAGGCTGCCATGGGCAGTGGAATCTGGTCCACCGACGTGTACGACGCCGCCGACCGGTACCGACGCCGCACCGGCAGGAGCGCGTTCTCGTACAGCGACAGCGGCGCCCGGAAGGTGCACCCGGCGCTCGACCCGCGCGACGCGCTGCGGGAGAGCCGCGACTCCGCCGAGCACCCGCAGTCGACCCCGATCGCCGTGCTGTTCGACGTCACCGGCTCGATGGGCCACGTGCCAAGGGTGCTGCAGAGCAAGCTGCCGCAGCTGCTCGGCCTGCTGCTGCGCCAGGGGTACGCGAAGGACCCGCAGGTCATGTTCGGCGCGATCGGCGACGCCACCTGCGACCGGGTGCCGTTGCAGGTCGGCCAGTTCGAGTCCGACAACCGGATGGACGACGACCTCGGCCGGATCGTGCTGGAGGGCGGCGGTGGCGGCCAGATGACGGAGTCGTACGAGCTGGCGCTGTACTTCATGGCCCGGCACACGGCCACCGACAGCTGGGACAAGCGCGGCCGGCGCGGCTACCTGTTCATCATCGGCGACGAGCTGGCGTACCCGGCGGTGAAGACCGCCGAGGTGGCCCGGCTGATCGGCGACGATCTGCGCGAGGACATCCCGGTCCGGCAGGTGGTGGACGAGGTGACCGCGCGCTGGGACACCTACTACCTGCTGCCCGCCGGCAGCCACTACGCGGGCAACCGCAAGGTGCTGGACTTCTGGCGCGGCCTGCTCGGGCAGAACGCGGTCGAGCTGGACGACCTGGACGCGGTCTGCGAGACGATCGCGCTCACCGTCGGGCTCGGCGAGCAGGCCATCGACCTGGACGCCGGGCTGCGCGACCTGGACCGGGCCGGCTCCACCGCCACCCGTACGGTCTCGAAGGCCCTGGCGCGGCTCGGCTCGGGCCGCCGCACGGTGGCGACGCTGCCGTCCAGCCCGACGCTGCCGTCCAGCCCGACGCTGCCGTCCAGCCCGGCCGACGGCGGGGTCACCCGGCTGTGAACCACGTGACGGTGGTCGACCTCGGCTACGGCGACGCCGGCAAGGGCACCGTGGTGGACCTGCTCTGCGCCACCCGGCAGGTGCACTCGGTGGTCCGGTTCAACGGGGGCGCGCAGGCGGCACACAACGTCGTCCTGCGCGACGGGAGGCACCACACGTTCGCGCAGTTCGGCGCCGGGACGTTCCGTCCCGGGGTGCGCACGCACCTGGCGCGGCACGTGGTGGTGGACCCGCTGGCCCTGGCCGCCGAGGCCGACCACCTCGCGTCGGTCGGCGTGCCCGACGCGCTCGACCGTCTGACGGTGGACGGGGAGGCGCTGCTCGCCACCCCGTACCACCGGGCCGCGAACCGGGCCCGGGAGATCGCCCGGGGAGCCGACCGGCACGGCTCCTGCGGGCTCGGGGTGGGCGAGGCGGTCGCGTACGGCCTCGCCCACCCCGACGAGGCGCCCCGGGTGGCCGACTGCCACCGCCCGGCGGTGCTGCGCCGGCGGCTGACCGCGCTGCGCGACCGGCTCACCGCCGAACTGGGCCCGCTGGACGCGCCGCCGGTGGACGACTGCCTGCCCGCGTACGCGGCCTTCGCACGGCGGGTGGCGATCGTCGACCGGACCTGGCTGGCATCCGCGTTGCGCGCGGGCACCTGCGTGTTCGAGGGCGCGCAGGGGGTGCTGCTGGACGAGTGGCACGGCTTCCACCCGTACACCACGTGGAGCACCACGACGTTCGCCAACGCCGAGACGCTGCTCGCCGAGGCGGGGATGGCCGGCACCGCGCAGCGGCTCGGCGTCCTGCGGACCACCACCACCAGGCACGGTCCCGGGCCGCTGGTCACCGAGGACGCGGCGCTGCCGTTCACCGACCGGCACAACGGGACGAACCCCTGGCAGGGCCGGTTCCGGTTCGGGCACTTCGACGCGGTCGCCCACCGGTACGCGCTGGAGGTGGCCGGTGGCGTGGACGGGCTGGCGCTCACCCACGTCGACCTGGCCGGTCCGGAGCTGCGGATCTGCCGCCGGTACGAGGACATGGGCCGGCTGGTTCCCGGCCCGGCCGGTGACCTGGACCGGCAGGCGGCGCTCACGCAGCGGCTGCTGCGGACCCGGCCGGTGCTGGGCGAGGCGCCCGCCGACTGGCCGGCTGCGGTCTCGGAGGCGCTGGGCGCACCGGTGGTGCTCACCTCGCACGGGCCCACGGCGCGGGAGAAGGAAGGGCCCCTTGTTAACGCCTTTTGCAGAGGAAGGGCCCCTGCTTAACACCGCACCCCCGAGCATGGGTGCATGGGGGACATGATCGACCTGCTGCACCACACGGTGACGTCGCCGTGGGTGTACCTGGTGATCATCGCGGTCACCGCGGTCGACGCGTTCTTCCCGGCCGTACCGGGCGAGACTGTGGTGATCACCGCGGGGGTCTTCGCGGCCGGCGGCGAGCCGAGCCTGGCGCTGGTGATCGTGACCGCCGCGCTCGGCGCGCTCGTCGGCGACCACATCTCGTACGCGATCGGGCGCGGCGGCGGCGCGCACCGGCTGGCCCGCTCCCCGGCGGACAGCAGGCGGCGGGCCGGCTCGGAGTGGGCCCGCCGGGCGGTCGACAGGCGCGGCGGGATGATCCTGACCACCGCCCGGTACGTCCCCGGCGGCCGGACCGCGGTCACGCTGACCATGGGCGCGGTCCGCTACCCGGCGCGCACGTTCCTGCTGTACGACGGCCTGGCGTGTGTCACCTGGGGGACCTACTGCGGGCTGCTCGGCTACTTCGGCGGCCTGGCGTTCGAGCACAACCCGCTGTCCGGGCTGCTCGCCGGCGTCGCCATCTCGCTGGCCGTCACCGGCCTGTTCGAGGCCGTCCGCTGGGGCCGGCGCAGAGCACGGGCCCGGGCCGCCCGCCGCCGACCACCATGCCCGTGAGATGGCCGGGAGCGTCCCGAGCAGGTACGCGGCGAGTTGCCGGCGGTGCCGGCCCGCCAGGGCGTGACCACGACGGCCGCCCAGGCGGCCAGGACCAGCCAGCACACGGCGGCCACGGCGGGCAGCACCCAGCGGCGCGGCGAGAGCACCGAGGCGCCGTGGGCAGCGCGAGGCAGCACCCAGCGGCGCGGCGAGAGCACCGAGGCGCCGTGGGCAGCGCGAGCAGGAGGATCACCGCGGTCGGCAGCGGCGAGCGGACACCGAGCCCGCCGGTCGCCGAGGCCCAGGTGGCGGCGGCCACCGTCGCGGCCAGCAGCACCGGCAGGTACGGTTCGACGCGCCGGACGGCGCCCGCCCAGGCGGTCACCCGGCGAAGCCCGCGACGGCACTGGGCTCGGGGAGGGTTGGGTGCCGACCTCGAGACGCGGGGCCGCCGCACCCCGCAGGTGTTAGGAAGGGGCCCTTCCTCTACCGCAGGCGTTAAGAAGGGGCCCTTCCTTACGCCGTGGGCGGGTGCCAGGTGACGCCGCGCAGCAACTGGTCGGCGCCGAGCCAGGCCACGTTCATCATCCGGGTCGCGGTCTTGCCGGCGTCGGCCTCGGGGTGGTCGGCCAGCCAGTCGGCGAGCGACTCGCTGGCGCCGACCAGCCCGTACGCGACCACCTCCAGGTCGGTGGCGCCGATCTCACGACCGGAGGCGCGCAGCGCGTGGTCGAGCATCCCGGCGACCACCTCGACCAGCCGGCCGCGCATGGCGGCCAGTTCGGCGGCGAACGGCTGGGAGCCGCGGGCCTGCCGGTAGAGCACCGCCCAGCCGTCCCGGTGCGCGCCGACGAAGCCGAAGAACGCGCGCAGCCCGCGCCAGAGCCGCTCGTCGGCGGGCAGGTCGGGGGCGGCGGCGCCGGCGATCGCCTCCATCATCCGGGTGCTCTCCCGGTGCAGGCAGGCGATGAAGAGTTCCTCCTTGGTGCCGAGGTAGGCGTACACCATGGGCTTGGAGATGCCGGCGTCGTCGGCGATCTCGTCCATGCTGGCGGCGTGGAAGCCCTGGCGGGAGAACACCTTCACCGCCGCGTCGAGCATCTGCTGCTCGCGTACGGCCCGGGGGAGGCGCTTGAAGGTCGGCGTGCTGGACACCCTTGCGAGCATACCTACCCGTGCGTAAGGTTACGCCAGAGTAACCAAAGTCGGCCCGCCCGAGAGGTGCAATCCCCCATGACTGACTTCGACCCGGCCAACTTCGCGAACGTCGGCCCGAAGGAGTTCGCGCAGCTGGTCAAGTCCACGCCGGACGCCAAGATCGCCGAGATCATGTCCGGCGAGGCGCGCGGCAAGATCCTCAGCGAGGTCTTCAACCGGATGCCCACGCTGTTCCGCGCCGACCGCGCCGGTGCCACCAACGCGGTCATCCACTGGAACATCACCGGCCGCCCGGACGGTGGCACCGACACCTACGAGATCGTCATCGAGAACGGCACCTGCACCGTCTCGGAGACCGCCACCCGCGACCCGAAGCTGAGCCTCACCATGGGCCCGGTCGAGTTCCTGAAGATCGTCTCCGGTGGCGCCAACCCGGTGATGATGTTCATGACCGGCAAGCTGAAGGCCAAGGGCGACCTGGGTCTGGCCGCCAACATCGCCAACCTGTTCGACATCCCCAAGGCCTGACGTGGCCGAGTTCTCGCTCGACCTGAACGAGGAACAGCGGGACCTTCGCGACTGGGTGCACGGCTTCGCCGCCGAGGTCGTGCGCCCGGCCGCGGCCGAGTGGGACGCCCGGGAGGAAACCCCGTGGCAGATCATCCAGGAGGCCGCGAAGCTCGGCCTGTACGGGTTCGAGTTCCTCGCCACCTGCTGGGCCGACCCCACCGGCCTCTCCCTGCCGATCGCCAGCGAGGAACTCTTCTGGGGTGACGCCGGCATCGGCCTGAGCATCTTCGGCACCTCCCTCGCGGTCGCCGCGATCTACGGCGCCGGCACCCCCGACCAGCTCGTCGAATGGGTGCCGCAATGCTTCGGCGACGTGGACTCCCCGGCCGTCGCCGCGTTCTGCACGAGCGAGCCGGAGGCCGGATCCGACGTCGGCTCGATGCGGACCCGCGCCGTCTACGACGAGGCCACCGACGAGTGGGTGCTCAACGGGCAGAAGGCGTACGCCACGAACGGCGGGATCGCCGGGGTGCACGTGGTCACCGCCTCGATCGAGCCGGAGCTGGGCTCGCGCGGCCAGGCCGCGTTCGTCGTACCGCCTGGCACTCCCGGTCTGACCGCCACCCGCAAGCTGCGCAAGCTCGGGCTGCGCGCCTCGCACACCGCCGACGTCTTCCTCGACGACGTCCGGGTGCCCGGCCGCTGCCTGCTCGGCGGCAAGGACGCGCTCGACGAGCGGCTGGCCCGCGCCCGGTCCGGGCAGCGCGCCTCCGGCCAGGCGGCGATGCGGACGTTCGAGCTGTCCCGCCCGACGGTCGGTGCGCAGGCGCTCGGCGTGGCCCGCGCCGCCTACGAGTACGCCCTTGACTACGCCAAGGAGCGGGTCCAGTTCGGACGCCCGATCATCTCCAACCAGGCGGTCGCGTTCGCGCTCGCCGACATGAAGACGGAGATCGACGCGGCCCGGCTGCTGGTCTGGCGCGCCTCCTGGATGGGCCGCAACAACCGGCCGTTCACCGCCGGCGAAGGGTCGATGTCCAAGCTCAAGGCCGGTGAGGTGGCCGTCTCGGTGACCGACAAGGCGGTCCAGCTCCTCGGCGGCGCCGGCTTCCTGCGCGACCACCCGGTCGAGCGGTGGTACCGCGACGCCAAGATCTACACCATCTTCGAGGGCACCTCCGAGATCCAGCGGCTGGTCATCTCCCGGGCCGTCTCCGGAATGCAGATCCGCTGACCGCCGGCGGGCCGCGGCCCGGCCGCCGACGACGCCCCGTGCCGTCGCGAGCCGGGTCGCCGCCGCCCCGGGGCCGACCCGAGCCGCGATCGGGCACAAGATCACGCCGAAGCGGACGGCCGACCCGTCCGGAACCTGGTCGACGAACACGAACAGCCTGGTCGACGAACCACGAACGCGAAGGAGTTGCGCCGTGGACCTGCCGTTCATCGCCGCCACGCTGACCCGACGTGGACTGCTCACCCCGGGCGGACCGATCCGCGTGGCCTCGCAGCTCAACACGCTGCGCCGGTGGGGCTGGAGCCTCGCCGGGGAACTGCGCCAGGCCGCCGCCCGCGACCCCGGACGCGTCGCCGTGGCCGACGAGCACGGTGCCACCATGACGTACCAGGAACTGCTCGACCGCTCCGAGCGGCTGGCCCGGTCGCTGCGGTCCCACCTGGGCGTGCAGAGCGGCGACCGGGTCGGTGTGCTCTGCCGCAACCACCACGGCCTGATCGAGGCGATAGTGGCGGCCATACTGCTCGGCGCGGACGCCGTCCTGGTCAACACCGGGCTGTCCACCGCCCAACTGGTGACTGTGGCCGAGGAGCAGCGCCTGCGCGTCCTGGTGCACGACGGCGAGTTCACCGAGCGTGTCCTCGGCCTCCCGCCCGAGCTGCCCCGGGTCGACGAACGGCGGCAGGAGGAGCTGATCGCCGCAGCGGTCCCCGGCGAGAAACTCCAGCCGCCGGAGCGCGACGGGCGCACCATAGTGCTCACCTCCGGCACCACCGGCGCGCCCAAGGGCGCTCGCCGGCCCACCCCGCACGGCTTCGGCCCGCTGGTGTCCATCATCGACCGCATCCCGCTGCACGCGAAGAACACCGTGATGATCGCCGCGCCGATCTTCCACACCTGGGGGTACGCCGCGCTCCAGGTGTCGTTCGCGCTGCGCGCCACGGTCGTGCTGCACCGCCGCTTCGACCCGGCCGCCACGCTCGCCGCGCTCGCCGACAAGCGGTGCGACGCGATGTTCGCCGTACCGGTGATGCTGCAACGACTGATGGAGGTGGTGCCGCCGGAGCCGAGGCCACCGCTCAAGGTGGTGGCGGTCAGCGGCTCCGCGCTGCCCGGCAACCTGGCCACCGCGTTCATGGACCGGTACGGCGACGTGCTCTACAACCTCTACGGCTCGACCGAGGTCTCCTGGGCCTCCATCGCCGGCCCGGCCGAACTGCGCGCCGCTCCCACCACGGCGGGTCGCCCCCCGCACGGCACCCGGTTGGCCATCCTGGACGGCACCGGCCGGCCGGTCCGCGACGGCGAGGTCGGGCGCATCTTCGTGGGCAACGAGATGCTGTTCGAGGGCTACACCTCGGGCACCGGCCGGGAGAGCCGCGACGGCCTGCTGGACACCGGCGACCTGGGCCGGCTGAACGCCGACGGACTGCTCTTCGTCGACGGCCGCGCCGACGACATGATCGTCTCGGGCGGCGAGAACGTCTTCCCGTCCGAGGTGGAGGATCTGATCGCCCGGTTGCCGCAGGTCCGCGAGGTCGCCGTGATCGGCGTACCCGACCCCGACTACGGCCAGCGGCTGGCCGCGTTCCTGGCGCTGCGCACCGGCGAGACGCTCGACCCGGAGGCGGTCCGCGAATACGTCCGGCGCTACCTGGCCCGCTTCTCCGTGCCCCGCGACGTGGTGTTCGTGAAGTACCTGCCGCGCAACGCCACCGGCAAGGTCCTCGGCCGGGAGTTGCGCCGCTACTTCGACTGATCCACATCGGTCACCCGGCTGCCGCCGTCCGGTGCTACGGTCTCCCCGATCGAACGGGGAGACGGGGAGCACCACAATGGACGGGCTTCGGCGGCGTACCGCACTCGGCCTCCTCGTCGGTGGCGCGTCCGCCGCCGCCCTCGGCCCGTTCGACCCGGTCCTCGGCGGCCGGCCCGACGACTCACCCACCCGGTGGCCGGTCCCGCCCGTCGAGCGGGAGAACCGCGCCGCCGGCCAGCCGTGGTGGCCCGAGCAGGGCGGCCGGGCCGCCGACGACCGGCGGCGCCAGATCCAGGGGTACGCCTCGACGACGAGCGTCGCGCCCGGCGAGGAAATCGACTTCCACGTCGCGGTAAACCCGGGCGGCCGGTTCCGGATCAGCGTGCACCGCCTCGGCTGGTACGACGGCGCGGGCGCCCGCACGATGCTGACCAGCCCCGAGTTGCGCGGCGTGCCGCAGCCGGTGCCGGTGGCCGACCCGGACACCGGCGTGCTCGACTGCCGGTGGCCGGTGTCGTGGCGCCTGTCCGTCCCGCACGGCTGGGCCTCCGGCCTCTACCAGGCGGTCTTCACCTCGGCCGGCGGCTGGCGGGCCTGCACGCCGTTCGTGGTACGCGACGACCGGCGCCCGGCCGCGCTCTGCGTGGTACTGCCGGTGACCACCTGGCAGGCGTACAACCAGTGGCCGCACGACCGTCGGGTCGGCAAGAGCCTCTACAACGGCTACCGGGCCGACGGCCGGCGCGACCCGGCACTGCGCGCACGAGCGGTGTCCTTCGACCGCCCGTACTCCGGTGCGGGCCTGCCCACCCACTTCGACCGCGACGAGGCCGCGATCCGGTGGCTGGAACGCAACCTCTACGACGTCAGCTACGCCACCAGCCTCGACCTGCACTCCGGGCGAGAAGACCCGGCCCGGTACCGGGGTCTGGTGTTCTGCGGGCACGACGAGTACTGGTCGGCCGAGATGCGCCGCGCCACCGAGGTCGGCCTGGACGGGGGCACCAGCCTCGCGTTCCTCGGCGCGAACAGCGTCTACTGGCATACCCGCGTACGCGCCGCCGCCGACGGCCGCCCCGAACGGGTCGTCGAGTGCGCCAAGACGCTCCCCGACCCGGGTGCCGGCACCGGCGACCCGACGGTGACCTGGCGCGACCTCGACCGGCCCGAACAGGCACTGCTCGGCGTGCAGTACAACGGCATCGTGCTGACCCCGCAGCCGCTCGTGGTGCGCGCCGCCGACCACTGGGTGTGGGCCGGCACCGGCGTCGCCGACGGCGACCGCATCCCGGGCGTGGTCGCGGGCGAGGCGGACGGGCTGCACGCCGCCCTCCCCCGGCCCGCCGGGACCACGCTCAGCTCCTCGCCGTACCCGGCACGGCAGGGCGGGCGGCGGCTGCAGAGCAGCCACGTCCACGAGACGGCACGCGGCGCCGTGGTGTTCGCCAGCGGCACACTCGGCTGGACCCTGGCACTGGACCGGCAGGGGCACCGTGACCCGCGCATCGAGCGGGCCACGGCGAACGTGCTCAACCGGATGGCCGGCCCGTTCAGCCCGGGATCGTGATCCGGCTGTCCACCGCCGCCGCCGCGATGTCGGTGCGGTGGTGGGCACCGGCCAGCTCGACGTCGCGTACCAGCTCGTAGGCGGCGTCGCGCGCGGCGGCCAGGTCCGGCCCCGTCGCCGTACCGCAGAGGACCCGGCCGCCCGCGGACCGCAACGTGCCGTCGGCGTCCCGGCGGGTGCCGGCGTGGATGATCCCGGCGCGGTCCGCGCCGGTGATCACATCACCGGTACGCGGGCCCGCCGGGTAGCCGTCGGCCGCCACCACTACCGTCACCGCCGCGCCGTCGCGCCACCGCAGCGGCGGGTGCCCGCCGAGCGTGCCGGTGGCGGCGGCGTGCAGCAGCCCACCCAGCGGCGTCTCCAGCAGGGCGAGCACCACCTGCGTCTCCGGGTCGCCGAAGCGCGCGTTGAACTCGATCACGCGCGGACCGGACGGGGTGATCGCCAGGCCCACGTAGAGCAGGCCGGCGAACGTGGTGCCCCGGCGGCGCAGCTCCGCCAGCGTCGGGTACACCACGTCGCGCATCACGTCGTCGACCAGGTTCGGCGGGGTCCACGGCAGCGGCGCGTACGCGCCCATGCCGCCCGTGTTCGGCCCGGTGTCGCCGTCGCCGACCCGCTTGAAGTCCTGCGCCGGCAGCAGCGGCACCGCCGCCTCGCCGTCGGTGACCACGAAGAGGGAGACCTCGGGGCCGGACAGGTACTCCTCGATCACCACCCGGCCGCACTCCGCGGCGTGCCGCTCGGCGACCGCCCGGTCGTCGGTGACCACCACACCCTTGCCGGCGGCGAGCCCGTCGTCCTTCACCACGTACGGCGCGCCGAACTCGTCGAGCGCCCGCGCCACGGCCGCCGCGTCCTCGCAGGTGTACGCGCGCGCGGTCGGCACACCGGCGGCCGTCATCACGTCCTTGGCGAACGTCTTCGACCCCTCCAGCCGGGCCGCCTCGGCGCTCGGGCCGAACACCGCGATGCCCTTGGCGCGTACCGCGTCGGCGACGCCCGCCACCAGCGGCGCCTCCGGCCCGATGACCACCAGGTCGGCCGCGACCTCGACGGCGAGGGCTGCCACGGCCGCCGGGTCGGTGGGTGTCACCTCCCGCAGCTGCGCCACCGCCGCGATCCCCGGATTCCCCGGAGCCGCGACGAGCGCCTCGACAGCCGGGTCACCGGCGAGTCCGAGCGCGAGAGCGTGCTCCCGCCCACCACCACCCACAAGAAGTACGCGCACGACCGGCATCCTACTGACCGCCTCACCCCACCCCGTCGATCAAGGAGTTTGCGTCTCAGATTGAGGGGTGATCGTCCGCAAACTCCTTGATCACCGTTGCTTCGGGCTCTGGCGGAGGGCGTGCTTGACCGTCTGGGGAATGTAGTCGGGGCGCATGGTGTCGGACCAGGTGAAGCGGAGGATCCGCCAGCCGGCGTTGACCAGGCGGTTCTGCCGGAAGCGGTCCGCGTAGACGGCCTCGGGCGTCAGGTGCGGGGCTCGACCGTCCGCCTCCGCGATCAGACGCGCCCCGCGCCATGCCAGGTCCCCGATGCCGAGCAGGTAGCCGTCGTCGTCCCGTACCGGCAGTTGCAGGACCTCCGGCGGCACGCCACCGTCGACGCACCGGAGTCGGGCGCGGGTCTCCAGGGGTGACTGTGCCCGGCCGTCCGCCTCGGCCAGGTATTCCCGAGCGGCGACCGCCCCGCGGCGACCGGCGAGGTGCGCAAGCACCAGGGACATGTCTTTCTCGGCCAGGATGCCCTGGTTGAGTGCGGAGTCGAGGACGCACACCGCCGGGTAGCGCCTCGCCCGCAGCAAAACGTCCGCAACGGTGCGCACCGGAGTCGTGACCGGTACGCCGTCGGCCCGGCACACGTCCGCGTCACCGAGCGTCAACTGATGCACCGTCAGGCTGGGCTCCGCCCGACGCTGCACGTGCGGCCGGTGCGGCGGCACCGAGACGTGGATCGCGGCCGTCGTCGGAAGGCCGGCGATGCCGTGCAGCTCGGCGGCGGTGTCGAGTACGGCGACCGCACCCGGCCCGATGCTCGCGATCGCGGCGCGGATCATGACCCGCCGGAATGACACCGGCGCCGGCCCGGCCGGAGACGGCAGGTAGCAACCACGCGAGACGCGCGTCCATCGCCCGGACCGGACGAGGTACCGGATCTGCTCCCGGCCGACGCCCAGGCGCAACGCCTGCCCGGCCGTCACGAACCCGCCCTGTGTTGCGGCCAGCCGCGTCAGTTCGCCGAATTCACCCACACGCGCAGGCTCCCCCGCGCCACCCCACAGCCGACGCCCCTGTGGACAACCTTGTGGATAACCACGCCCCGACCACCCCGTTGATCAAGGAGTTTGTGTCCAGTTCGGCGTCGGATCCGGACACAAACTCCTTGATCAACGGGGTGTGCCTCCGGGAGGGCGGGGGCTGGGGCGGGGTGGGGTGGGGTGGGTTAGGGGAGGAGGGGGTGGCGGAGGACGTTTTCCTCTCGGCCTGGGCCTACGCCCACCACGCTCACGCGGGTGCCGGTCAGCTCCTCGATGCGGGTGATGTACCGCCTCGCGTTCTCCGGCAGCTCGTCCTCGGTCCGCGCCTTGGTGATGTCCTCCCACCAGCCGTCGAGTTCCTCGTAGATCGGCGTGGCGTGGTGGAAGTCGGTCTGCGTCATCGGCATGTCGTCGAAACGCTCGCCGTTGATCTCGTACCCGACGCAGATCGGCACCTTGGCCAGGCCGGTCAGCACGTCGAGCTTGGTGACCACCAGGTCGGTGACGCCGTTGAGGCGGCACGCGTACCGGGCCACCACCGCGTCGAACCAGCCGCAGCGGCGCTCCCGGCCGGTCGTGGTGCCGTACTCGTGGCCGATCTTGCGCAGGTGCTGCCCGTTGTCGTCGAACAGCTCGGTCGGGAACGGGCCGGAACCCACCCGCGTCGTGTACGCCTTGCTCACCGCGATGACCTTGGTGATCGCGGTCGGCGGGATGCCCGCGCCCACGCACGCCCCGCCGGCCGTCGGGTTCGACGAGGTCACGAACGGGTAGGTGCCGTGGTCCATGTCGAGCATGGTGGCCTGGGCGCCCTCCAGCAGCACGGTCTCGCCGCGGTCGAGCGCGTCCCAGAGCATCACCCGGGTCTCGGCGATGTACGGGCGCAGCCGCTCGGCGTACTGGAGGTACTCCTCGACGGTCTCCTCGACGTCGATCGCCTTGCGGTTGTAGGTCTTGAACAGCAGCTGGTTCTTCTCGCGGAGCGCCAGCTCCAGCTTCTTGCGCAGGATGCCCGGGTCGAGCAGGTCCTGCAGGCGGATGCCCATCCGGGCGACCTTGTCGCCGTACGCGGGACCGATGCCCCGGCCGGTGGTGCCGATGCGGGAGCTACCCAGGTAGCGCTCGACCACCCGGTCCAGCGCCCGGTGATGCGGCATGATCAGGTGCGCGTCACCGGAGATGCGCAGGCGGGACACGTCCACGCCGCGCTCGGCGAGCCCGTCGATCTCCTGGAGCAGCACCTTCGGGTCGACCACCACCCCGTTGCCGATCACGATCATCGCGCTCGGTGACAGCGCTCCGGACGGCATGAGGTGCAGCGCGTACTTCTGGCCGTCCGGCGTGATCACCGTGTGGCCCGCGTTGTTGCCGCCCGAGTAGCGCACGACGTAGTCGACCCGCTCACCCAGCAGGTCGGTAACCTTGCCCTTGCCCTCGTCGCCCCACTGGGCGCCGAGCAGCACGATCGCTGGCATCTTCTCGCCTCCAGAAGGCTCGGGTGCCAGGTGGCGACCGGTCAGCGAGCCCGGGGTGTCAGGCTAACAAGTAGTGACGGTGGGACCAGCAGGGGTTGGTCGGAAAGCAGGAGGCTCCTTCGTGTACGACGTGGTGCTGCTCACCCTCGGCTCGGAGCGGGACGCTCCCGGTGGTGGCTGCGGCAGCGGCGGCGCCTGCTGCGGCGGCGCGGACGACACCGCCGCCGACACCGGCGAAGAGCGCTGCGAGACGCCGCGCGTACCGGTGCTGGCCTGCACGGATGAGCTGACCGCCCGGGGCGCCCGGGTGACCACCGTGACCGCCCGGTCGGACGCCGAGATCGACGAGGTGCTGGCCCGCCTCGACGGCCCGCCGCGCGCCGACGGCCTCACCTGGCCGGATTCCGACGGCAAGACCCGGCTGATCGTCGCCGCGGCGAGTGACGGTCAGTTGCGCGCCGTCCTGCGCCGGCTGGTGCGCCGGTACGCTCCGCCGCCGAGTCGCCGCCCCGCGGACCTGGCCGTCAACCGTACGGTGCCCGACCTGCCCCCGGTGGGCGTACTCCCGCTCGATCCGGCCCGGTCCGGGGCGGCGCGGGACCTGGCCGCGCAGCTCGGGCTGCCCCGGGATCCGGCGGGTGTGGCCGCCGCGGTGCTGGACGGCACCGCCCGGCGGCTGGACCTGCTGCGCAACGACGGCGGCTCGGTGACGCTCGACGGTGCGCTGCTCGGCGCCGCCGACGACGCCGGCCGCCCGCTGCACTGGCGGGCCCGGGTCGAGGTCGACGGCACGGTGCTCAGTGACGGTTCCGAACCGATCACCGCATGCGCCATCGGCAACGCGGGCGGGTACGCGCGCCTGGGCGAGGTGGATCTGCTGGGCGGCCCGGATCCGGCCGACGGCCGGGTGACGGTGGGCGTCGCCGTACCAGTGGTGACCCGCTCGGCGTTGGGCCGGAAGAAGGTCCGGCTGGAGGTACGGCGGGCGCGGGGACGCGCGGTGGCGGTGGTGCCCCGCGACGAGAAGGTGCCCTTCCTCGACGACGGCGTCGAGGGCGAGCTGAGCCGCAAGCGCTCCTGGTGGACCGAGCCGGGTGCATGGGCGGTCTGGACGGGCTGACCTCGGTCGATCCCCGCCCGGCTCGCGACGCTGGCCGGACCGCCTATCCTCGGCGGAAGGAATGGGGAGGATCCGTGGTGCACGAGAACGACGACCGGGCCCACGTACCGGGCCGACCACAGGTGCCGCAGCGCGACGTCGAGCCGCTCTGGCCGCCGGAGGAGACCGACGCGACGGCGGCCACGATCCCGCCGTGGGCGTCGGTGCCCTGGCCGCTCCCGCAGGCCGACGCTCCCACGCCGGCGGCGGACGTTCCGGCGTCCCAGGCGCCGGCGGTCGACCTGGACCTGCCGTTCACGCTCGACCAGGCGTCGTCCGGCCCGTCACCGGCGCGACCGGCGGCGTCCGGCTCACCCGTGGTGCCCGGAACACCCGTGCTGCCCGGCACACCGGCGATGGCCGGCTCGTCGGCCACGGCGCCCGTGAGCCCGCCCCCGTCCGCGTCGCACGCGGCTCCCGCCCCGACCACGCCCGCCACCGCCACCGCCACCGCCACCGCCACCGCCACCGGCACCGGCACCGGCACCACCGGACCGGATACTGCTGGCTCGGGTTCGGCCGGCTCGGGTGCCGTGAACGGCCGGGCCACCTCGCCGTGGGCCCAGCCGCCGCAGCGGACCGGGTCGGACCCCGCCGACGCCACGGCTCCGCCGTCCGAGCCGGCGGGGGACGACGGCACCGCGTCCGGCCGCGCCACCGTGGCACCACCCCCGCCGCCTGACGCGCTCCCCACCCACGGCACCGCCGCAGGCCGCGCCACCGTGGCACCACCCCCGCCGTCCGACGCCCTTCCCACCGACGGCACCCCCTCCGGCTGGGCCACTGTCGCCGGCACACCGGCCCAGCCCTCGCCGGCATCCGGCACGGGACCGGCCGGGCCGGGCGCGCCCGAGCAGATGCCCCGCCTCGGGCCGTTCCCGCCGTCGCCGGGCGTACCGGCGCAGCAGTCCCCGTACGGCAACGGCCACCCGCCGCCCGGCTGGACGCCGCAACCCGGCCAGACCGGGTACCAACCGCAGCCCGGTCAGCCCGGCTGGTACCCGCCGCCCGGCTGGACGCCCCAGGCCGGGGCGCCGCAGCCCGGCGGCCCGCTGCCCCCGCAGGCACCGCTGTCCGGCCCGGTGGTGCCCCCGCCGCCGCAGCCCGGAGCGCCCCACCCGGAACAGGGCTGGATGCCGCAGCAGGCGGTGCCCCCGACCGCCGAGGACTTCGCCCGCCGCCGCCAGGCCCGGCCGGTCGACCCGGTGGCCACCATGGGCGTACGCGCGGTGGTCAACAGGATCGGGCTGGTCCGGCTCGCGCCCGGGCGGCACGAGCAGGAGATGAAGCGCGACATCGAAATGGTCCGCCGCAACTTCGGCGGCCTGCGCCAGGTGACGGTGGTCAACCCGAAGGGCGGCGCCGGCAAGACGGTGGCGATCCTGCTGCTCGCCATGACGTTCGGCCAGAAGCGCGGTGGATACGTGCTGGCCTGGGACAACAACGAGACCCAGGGCACCCTCGGCATGCGGGCCCAGCAGGACTTCCACGCCCGTACGGTGCGGGACATGCTGCGCGACCTGGCCCAGTTCCAGGGCCCGCACGGCCGGGTGGGTGACCTGTCGCAGTACGTCCGCTCGCAGGGCGAGGGCATGTTCGACGTGCTGGCCTCGGACGAATCCGCGACCGGCGGCGAGATGCTCACCGCCGCCGCGTTCGCGGAGATCCGTGAGGTGGTCAGCCGCTTCTACAAGCTGATCTTCGTGGACACCGGGAACAACGTCCGGGCGCAGAACTGGCAGGCCGCGATGGACGCCACCGACCAGCTCGTGGTGACCATGTCGGCCCGTAACGACTCGGCCGAGACCGCCGCCCGGATGCTCGACCACCTGGAGCAGAGCGGTCGGCAGCGGCTGGTCCGGCAGGCGGTCACAGTGGTCTCGATGCCGCCGTCGCGCAAGGAGATCGACCTGCCCGCGATCCAGGCCCACTTCGCGGCGCGGACCCGGGCGGTGCTGCTGGCGCCGTACGAGCGGCTCATCGACACCGGCGAGCCGCTGCGGTACGGGCAGCTCTCCTCCGCCACCCGCGACGCCTGGCTGAAGATCGCCGCGTCGGTGGCGGAAGGGCTGTAGGACGGGCGCGACGGCCGGCACCCGGGTCGGGACCGGCCGTCGCGGCAGTGGTCAGTCGCTGGAGAGCGCGTCTCCGGCGGCCGGGTCGCAGTCGCGGAGGAACTGGGCGCACCGGGCCGCCTCGTCCGCCTCGCCGATCTCTCCCGCGGCGCGGGACAGCACGTAGAGGCAGCGGAGGAAGCCCCGGTTCGGCGTGTGCGCCCAGGGCACCGGGCCGTGGCCCTTCCAGCCGCTGCGGCGCAGCTGGTCGAGGCCCCGGTGGTAGCCGGTGCGGGCGTACGCGTACGCCGTGACGACCTGACCCGCGGTGAGCGCGCGGCCGGCCAGCGCGGCCCAGGCCGCACTGTAGGTCGGGAATCGGGCCGCGACCTCGGCGTACGCCTCGTCGGTGCCCTGCTCGGCCGCCGCCGCCAGCGCGGCGTCGGCCTCCTCGTGGACCGGGAGCAGGGTGGCCGGTGGCTCAGGCAACAGGTTCTGCATCGCCCCATTCAACCCGCTTCGCCCTCGGGTACGCGAGGGGCCTCGCCCGAACGGTTGGCTGAACGGCTGAGGGTTTCGTCACGCCTGCGGCGGGAGCACACGTACCCGCGGCCCATGCCGCCGCCGTGGTTCTTGCACTACAAATACAGATCCGGAGCCTCCCCAGGACCCGGTTACGCAGGAGCCCGGCGGCGTGCCCGCCGGGCTCCTGTCGTTCTCGCCCCCGGTTTCGGCACTTGCCGTGCGGGGGCAGGATGACCTGGTGCCGACCCCACCACCCGCGGACGTCATCGAGCCGCACGCCCCCCACGTCAACGAGATCGAGACCCGCACCGCGTTCGAGCAGCGGCTGGCCGGGGGAACCCTGGCCGGTCTGACCGTGCAGGGCCTGCGCCTCGACCTCGACCCGGTTCCCGACCTGCGCGACATCGACGTCACCGGCACCCTCTTCGTGGGCTGCCGCTTCGCCGGTCGTGAGGTGGGCGCGGACCTGGTCCGCCGGGGCGCCAACGTGGTCCCGCCGTTCTCCGGGCTGCCCTACCCGACCCAGCCGTCGCACCTCTACACCGCTGACGAACTGGCCGCCGGGTTCACCGAGGGCGGGTTCACCGAGATGTACGACACCCGGGTGTACGCGCACTTCCGAGCGCACGGCGGCGCGCTGCCGGACGTACGCGAGGCGCTCGGGCAGCGACTGCACGACCACGGCGTGGACAACGCCCTGGCCGACGCCACCCGGGCGTGGCTGGCCACGCACGGGCCGCAGTCGGTGGTGGGCGTGATGGGCGGGCACGCGGTGCCGCGCGGCAGCGTCGCGTACCGGATGGCCGCGGTGCTGGGCTGGGAGCTGGCACGGGCCGACCGCCTGGTGGTGACCGGCGGCGGTCCGGGCGTGATGGAGGCGGCGAACCTCGGCGCGTTCCTCGCGGCCTGGCCGGCCGAGGAGCTGTCCGCCGCGATCGACGTGCTCGCCGTCGCGCCGGACTTCACCGACCACGACCGGTACACGGCGGCGGCGCTGGCGGTGCGCAAGCGGTACGCGGACGGCCCGTCGCTGCCCTCGCCCCGCCCGTCGGCGCCCGGCACCGACTGGGCCCGGTCCGGCGGGCTGGCCATCCCGACCTGGCTGTACGGCCACGAGCCGGCGAACCTGTTCGCGGGCCGGATCGCGAAGTACTTCTCCAACGCCATCCGGGAGGACACGATCCTGCGGCTGGCCCGGGGCGGGATCGTGTTCGCGCCCGGCCGGGCCGGCACCGTGCAGGAGGTGTTCCAGGCGGCCACCAAGACGTTCTACGGCACCGACGGGGCGAGTGGGGCGTACGTCTTCCTGGACCGCACGTACTGGACCACCGAGCTGCCGGTGGAGTCGCTGCTGCGGCCGCTGTTCGCCGCGTCCCCGTTCGGCGACCTGTCGCACACGATCCACCTGACCGACGACGTCCACGAGGCCGTCACGCTCCTGGTGCGGTGAAGGAAGGGCCCCTTATTAACGCCTGCGGTAGAGGACGGGCCCCTTATTAACAGCGAGCTGTTAATAAGGGGCCCTTCCTTACACGCGGGGTGTCACTTCATGGTGGTGCCGGTGGAGCGCAGGTGCTCACAGGCCTCGACCACGCGGGCGGCCATGCCGGCCTCGGCGGCCTTGCCCCAGACGCGCGGGTCGTACATCTTCTTGTTGCCGACCTCGCCGTCGACCTTCAGCACGCCGTCGTAGTTGCGGAACATGTGGTCCGCGACCGGGCGGGTGAAGGTGTACTGGGTGTCGGTGTCGATGTTCATCTTCACCACGCCGTAGTCGAGCGCCTCCCGGATCTCCGAGAGCAGCGAACCGGAGCCGCCGTGGAAGACCAGGCTGAGCGGCTTGTCCTTGCCGTACTTGGCGCCGACCGCGTCCTGGATCTGCTTGAGCACCTCGGGACGGAGCTTGACGTTGCCCGGCTTGTAGACGCCGTGCACGTTGCCGAAGGTCAGCGCCGCCATGTAGCGGCCCTTCTCACCCAGGCCGAGCGCGTCGACCATGGCCAGGCCGTCGTCGACGGTGGTGTAGAGCTTGTCGTTGATGGCGTTCTCGACGCCGTCCTCCTCGCCGCCGACGACGCCGACCTCGATCTCCAGGACGATCTTGCCCTTGGCGGCCTCGGTCAGCAGCTGCTCGGCGATCTCCAGGTTCTCCGCCACCGGCACGGCCGAGCCGTCCCACATGTGCGACTGGAACAGCGGCTCCTGGCCGGCCTTGACGCGCTCCTGCGAGATGGTCATCAGCGGCCGGACGAACTTGTCCAGCTTGTCCTTCGGGCAGTGGTCGGTGTGCAGCGCGATGTTGACCGGGTACTTCTTGGCGACCTCGTGGGCGTACGCGGCGAACGCCACCGCGCCGGTCACCATGTCCTTCACGGACGGGCCGGACAGGTACTCCGCGCCACCGGTGGAGACCTGGATGATGCCGTCGCTCTCCGCGTCGGCGAAGCCCTTGAGCGCCGCGTTCAGCGTCTGCGAGGAGGTCACGTTGATCGCGGGGTACGCGTACCGGCCGGCCTTGGCCCGGTCCAGCATCTCCGCGTAAGCCTCGGGGGAAGCGATGGGCATGTCGAACGCTCCTTACTTACCGCTCTCGGCCGTGCAGGCCGCTGTCTTCCATGGAGGGCGGTCGTTCCGGCCCCGGGTCTTCCCCGGAGCCGACCGTTCCGGCCGCTGACGTCCACGGGTGCGCCGGACCGCGCTGTCCACCGCGGGCAGTATCCCGCAGGAGCGCGAGCGGGGCACAACCGGCCCGGACGCCGCTCACCGATTCTCCAGCCGGTCCGGTACGACGACGCTGATCAGCCAACTCACCACCGCGACCACGATGGCGCCCCAGAATGCGGCCCAGAAGCCGTCCACGTGGAACGGAAGCTTCAGAACCCCGGCGATCCAGTCGGTCAGCAGGAACAGCAGCGCGTTCACCACGAGCGCGAACAGGCCGAGCGTGAGCAGGTAGAACACGCAGCCGAACACCTTGATGAGCGGCTTGAGCACCGCGTTGACCACACCGAAGACCAGAGCCACCACGATCAGGGTGAGCACGGTGCTGCCGGTGTTGCGGCCGCTCACCTCCACCCCGGGCACGATCAGCGTCGCGATCCACAACGCGACCGCGGTGATCCCGAGTCGGATCAGGAAGCCCATGGCAACCATCCTGGCACCGGCCGTGCGCCCGGAGCGGGACAATCGCCGACTCCGCCGTTCCGCCCGCCACCCAGCGGCGGCCGGGAGCAGCCCGTACGGTGGTGGGGACGATGCCCGCACGGAGAACAGGGAGGGACGATGGGTCAGCCCGACGAGGACTTCGCCCCCAGTGACCACCTCGCCCCGGAGGAGCGGGATCTGGAGGCCGAGCCGGCCGACGCGGTCGAGCAGGCCACCACGGTGACCGACGACACCGACGGCGAGCCGCACCGCGGCATGGAGGTCGACGACTGGGACGCCATGGAGCAGGCCCGCGTCGTCACCGCCGACGAGGACGACTACCGCTGACCCGGCGCCCGAAAACCCCCGCGACAGGAACCAGGCGAGCACGAGATCATCGATGAGTGCTGCTGACCCTGACCACGACCCACCGCCCGGCGACCGACCTCGGACACCTCCTGGTGAAGCATCCGGACCGCGTGCAGAGCTTCGACCTGCCCGCCGGTGCCGCGCATGTGTTCTACCCGGAGGCGGACGAGGCGCGCTGCACGGCGGCGCTGCTGGTCGAGGTCGATCCGCTCAAGCTGGGCGGCGGCCGCAGGAACCGGGCGCCGGAGGGCTTCGCGCTCGGGCAGTACGTCAACGACCGCCCGTACGCCGCCTCCAGTCTGCTCTCGTCCGCGCTGGCGAAGGTGTTCCGCTCCGCCCTGCGCGGCGAGTCGCGCGACCGTCCCGAGCTGGCCGCGAGCGCGATCCCGCTGACCGTACGGGTGCCGGTGCTGCGCTGCCGGGGCGGTGCCGAGCTGGCGGTACGGATCTTCGCCCCGCTGGGCTGGGCCGTGACCGCCGACCCGGTCCCGCTCGACGAGACGTACCCGGAGTGGGGTGACAGCCGGTACGTCGATCTGACGCTCACCGGCACGCTGCGGCTCGCGGACGCCCTCAACCACCTGTACGTGCTGCTGCCGGTGCTCGACGACGCCAAGCACTACTGGGTGGCGCCGGACGAGGTGGACAAGCTGCTGCGCGCCGGTGCGGGCTGGCTGGCCGGTCACCCGGAGCGGGGTCTGATCACGCGCCGCTACCTGGCGCACCGCCGGGCGCTCGCGGGCGAGGCGATGGCCCGCCTGACCGAGCTGCGGCTGGCCGACGAGCCGCCCGCCGACGACAGCATCGAGCCGTCCACGGAGGCCGGGGCGGCGGAGGACGTCCGCCGGGCCTCGCTGGCGGTACGGCGCCGGGAGGCGGTGCTCGCCGCGCTGCGGGACAGCGGCGCGAGCCGGGTGCTGGACCTCGGTTGCGGTGGCGGCGCGCTGCTCACCGCGCTCGTCGCCGACCGGCGGTTCACCGAGGTGGTGGGCGTTGACGTGTCCGACCGGTCGCTCGGCATGGCGGCCCGGCGGCTGCGCCTGGACCGCCTTCCGGAGCGGCAGCGGGACCGGATCCGGCTGCGGCAGTCGGCGCTCACCTACCGGGACGACCGGCTCCGGGGGTACGACGCGGCGGTGCTGATGGAGGTCGTCGAGCACGTCGACCCGCCGCGCCTGCCGGCGCTGGAGGACGCGGTGTTCGGTCACGCCCGGCCGGGCACGGTGGTGGTGACGACGCCGAACGTGGAGTACAACGTGCGCTACGAGGGGCTCGGGCCGGGCCGGTTCCGGCACCCGGACCACCGGTTCGAGTGGACCCGGGCCGAGTTCGCCGCCTGGGTGGGCCGGATGGCGGCGGCGCACGGCTACACGGCGGTGCTCGGCGGCGTCGGCGACGACGACCCGGAGGTGGGCACGCCGACCCAGATCGCGGTGCTGACGCGGGACGACCGCAACGACCGGCCCGACCGCAACGACCGGGACGACCGGGACGAGAACACCGGCGACGACCGGAAGGAGGCGACGAACCGATGACCGTCCTGGACATCCCCGAGCTGGCTCTGGTGGCGCTCGTCGGCGTCTCCGGCTCCGGCAAGTCGACGTTCGCCCGGCGGCACTTCGCGCCCAGCCAGGTGCTCTCCTCGGACACGTTCCGCGGCTTGGTGGCCGACGACGAGAACGACCAGTCCGCGTCCGCCGACGCGTTCGACGCGCTGCACCACGTCGCCGCCATCCGGCTGCGGCGGGGACTGCTGACGGTGGTCGACGCGACGAACCTCCAGCCGCATGCCCGCGCCGGGCTGATCCGGGTGGCCCGCGAGCACGACGTGCTGCCGGTGGCGATCGTGCTGGACGTGCCGGAGGCGGTGGCCTGGGAGCGTACGGAGGCGCGCGCCGACCGGACGCACGGCCGTCAGGTGCTGGGCCGGATGCGCCGCGACCTGCGGCAGTCGTACGGGCGGCTGGCCCGCGAGGGCTTCCGCAAGGTGCACGTGCTGCGCGGGGTGGAGGAGATCGACGCCGCGGAGATCCGCTTCGAGAAGCTGTTCAACGACCGGCGGGAGCTGACCGGTCCGTTCGACGTGGTCGGGGACGTGCACGGCTGCCGTACCGAGCTGGAGACGCTGCTGTCCCGGCTCGGCTACGTGCTGCGGCACGACGACGCGGGCCGCCCGGTGGACGCGGCGCACCCGTCGGGGCGTACCGCGGTGTTCGTCGGTGACCTGGTGGACCGCGGCCCGGACTCGCCGGGCGTGCTCCGCCTGGTGATGGGCATGGTGGCGGCCGGCCACGCGATCTGCGTGCCGGGTAACCACGAGCAGAAGCTGCTGCGCAAGCTGCGCGGCCGGGACGTCCGGCTCACCCACGGCCTGGCCGAGACGATGGAGCAGCTCACCGCCGAGCCGCCGGAGTTCGTCGCCGAGGTGGAGACGTTCATCGACGGCCTGGTCAGCCACTTCGTGCTCGACGGCGGCCGGCTCGTGGTGGCGCACGCCGGCTTGAAGGAGGCGTACCACGGACGGGCGTCCGGCCGGGTGCGGTCGTTCGCGCTCTACGGCGAGACCACCGGCGAGACCGACGAGTACGGCCTGCCGGTGCGCTACCCGTGGGCGCGGGACTACCGGGGTTCGGCGACGGTCGTGTACGGGCACACGCCGACGCCCGAGCCGGAGTGGGTGAACAACACCATCTGCCTGGACACCGGTTGCGTGTTCGGCGGGCGGCTCACCGCGCTGCGTTACCCGGAGAGGGAGCTGGTGGCCGTCCCGGCGGTGCAGGAGTGGTACGCCCCGGCCCGCCCGCTGGGCCCGGTCGCGCCGGCGCGGCCGGACACCGTGCTGGACCTGGCCGACGTGACCGGCCGGCGGCACCTCACCCACGCGTACGGGTCGCTGACGGTGCCGGCCGAGAACGCCGCCGCCGCACTGGAGGTGATGAGCCGGTTCGCGGTCGACCCGGGCCGGTTGGTGTGGCTTCCGCCGACCATGGCGCCCTGCTCCACGTCGGCGGTGGACGGGTTCCTGGAGCATCCGGCCGAGGCGTTCGCCGACTACCGGGGGGCCGGTGTCGACCGGGTGGTCTGCGAGGAGAAGCACATGGGCTCGCGGGCGGTGGTGCTCGTGGAGCGGGAGCCGGGCCGCTTCGGCGGCGGGGTGGTGCACACCCGTACCGGGCGGCCGTTCTTCGATCCGCCGCTGCACGACGGGTTGCTGGCCCGGGTGCGCACCGCGGTCACCACCGCCGGCCTCTGGGCCGAGCTGGACACCGACTGGCTGCTGCTCGACACCGAGCTGCTGCCCTGGTCGGCGAAGGCGGGTGGGCTGATCCGCGAGCAGTACGCCGGGGTCGGCGCGGCCGGGCGGGCCGCGTTGCCGCCGGTGCTCGCCGCGCTGGACACCGCCGCCGGGCGCGGGCTGCCGGTGGCCGCGCTGCGCGACCGGATGGCGGGGCGGGCCGCGGAGGTCACCGCCTACTCGGCGGCCTACCGGGCGTACGTCCGGCCGACCGACGGGCTGCGCGGGGTGACCCTGGCGCCGTTCGCGGTGCTGGCCGGCGCCGGGGTGAGCTACGCCGACCGCGATCACGGCTGGCACCTGTCGCTGGCCGACCGGCTCTGCGCCGCCGATCCGGAGTTCTTCACCCAGACCCGGCGGCGGGTGGTGGACCTGGCCGACGAGTCGGCGGTGGCGGACGCCACCGGGTGGTGGCTTGCGCTCACCGCCGCCGGTGGCGAGGGCATGGTGGTCAAGCCGTACGCGGGCCTGGCCGCCCGGTCGCCGAAGGGTTCGCTGCTCCAGCCGGGGATCAAGTGCCGGGGGCGGGAGTACCTGCGGATCATCTACGGTCCCGGGTACACCGATCCGGCGCAGCTCGCCGCGTTGCGCCGCCGGTCGCTGGGCCGCAAGCGCGGGATGGCGCTGCGGGAGCACGGGCTGGGCCTGGCCGCGCTGGACGCGCTGGCCGAGGACGCGCCGCTCTGGCGCCGCCACGAGCTGGTGTTCGCGATCCTCGCCTGCGAGTCCGAACCGGTCGACCCCCGCCTCTGACGACGACGTCCGGTCCGGCCGAAATGCCGGACCGGGCCGGGGTACCGTGTGTGGCCGTGAACACAGCAGAGAAGACCCGGATGTTCTCCGAGAGCGTGGCGCTGAACCCGCTCGATCCGAAGGACCTCATCCACACCTTCGGCATGGTCGGCGTCTGGGTGATCCTCTTCGCCGAGACCGGGCTGCTCGTCGGCTTCTTCTTCCCCGGCGACTCGCTGCTGTTCCTGGCCGGGGTGGCTGCCTCACCGGTGGCGGACGCCATCTTCGGCGACGGCACCCGTGTGTCCCTGATCGGGCTGATGATCGGCGGTCCGCTCTGCGCCATCGTCGGCGCCCAGTTCGGGCACTGGCTCGGCGCCCGGTACGGCCGGCGCATGTTCGACAAGCCCAACTCCCGGCTGTTCAAGCGGGAGTACGTGGAGAAGGCGGAGTACTACTTCCAGAAGTTCGGCCCGGCGAAGGCAGTGGTGCTGGCCCGGTTCATCCCGATCGTGCGGACGTTCCTCAACCCGGTCGCCGGGGTGCTCGGCATGCCGGCGCGCCGGTTCTTCCTGTGGAACGTGGTGGGCGCGGTCCTCTGGGTGGACGGCATCCTGCTGGTCGGCTATCTGCTGGCCCGCCAGATCTACGACGCCATCGGCGACAAGATCGACAGGTACATCCTGCCGGTGGTCGCGCTGATCATCGTGATCTCGGTGATGCCGATCTTCTTCGAGTTCCTGCGCGACCGGCGGGCACGTAAGCGCGGCGAGGCGGTCGCCGTCATCACCGCGGCGACGTTGGCCGGCACCGTGGAGGCGGCCCGGGAGGGCATCGAGGGGCATCGTCCCGGGCACGGCGACGGTGGTCAGCACCGGCACTGAGCACGTACGGACGCCGAAGGCCGGCCCTCGGACGAGGACCGGCCTTCGACAGCACTGCTCCAGCCGGGTCACACGGACGACGACAACCGTCACCGTGCGCTGATGGCGCCACCCCTCGCACGCCACCGGTCACCCGGTCGGGACAACCCTCGGTCGGGTCGGCCCGAAGGTTTCAGCGAGCCTTCTTGGTGGCCCGCTTCCGCGGCGGGGTGAGCAGGTCCGCGATCGTGGCGATCGCGGACGGCACCAGCCGGTAGTACGCCCAGACCCCGCGCTTCTCCCGCTCCAGCAAGCCGGCCTCGGTGAGGATTCGCAGGTGGTGGCTGACCGTCGGCTGCGAGAGGCCGAGCGGCGCGGTGAGGTCACACACGCACGCCTCCCCCTCGGGAGCCGACTGGATCAGGCTGAGCAGCCGCAGCCGGGCGGGGTCCGCGAGGGCCTTGAGGACCCCCGCAAGCCGCTCGGCGTCGGCGCGTTCGATCGGCTCGCCGGCAAGCGGCGAGATCTGAGGCATGGTCATTTCAGCCAACGCAGTTCCCACGTATTCCATCCTTCCACCAGCAGCATCGATCCGCCTGCATATCAGCAGATCCGAATCGGCAAACTTTTACGCCACAAGGCCGAGGTCAGCCAACGTATAGGCCGCCCGATAGGGCAATCCGGCGGCTCGCACCGCGTCGCCGGCACCTCGATCAACAATAACCGCCACACCCACCACCTCGGCCCCCGCCTCACGCAATGCCTCGACCGCCGTCAACACACTTCCACCTGTGGTGGAGGTGTCCTCGACCGCGAGCACCCGTCGCCCGGAGACGTCCGGCCCCTCGATCCGGCGCTGGAGACCGTGGGCTTTGCCCTCCTTGCGGACCACGAAGGCGTCGACCGCGCGGCCGGTGCCCGCCGAGGCGTGCAGCATGGCGGCGGCCACCGGATCGGCGCCCAGGGTCAGCCCACCGACCGCGTCGTACGCCCAGTCGGCGGTGAGGTCCCGCATGACCCGGCCGATCAACGGAGCCGCCTCGTGATGGAGCGTGACGCGGCGCAGATCCACGTACCAGTCCGCCTCGCGGCCCGACGAGAGCACCACCCGGCCGTGCACCACAGCGAGGTCAGTGATGAATTTGCGCAGGTCGTCGTGGTCGCCCATGGCTCAAGAGCGTACTTCGCGAGTCTGAGAGCCGTGTCTCGGGTGTGCCCCGGTCAACCCTGCGGGCGACCGACGGGTGGCGATGAGCGGCTACGCTGTGCGACTGTCCATCCCGGCCGGCCACCGGGCCGGCCCGCGTACGGGCCGCCGCCGGTCAGCCGCGCTGCCGCCCGACCGCACCCCGGGTGTCCCGCCGGAAGCCGCGCAGCAGGCGCTTCGGCGCGTGCCGCAGCCCGGCCACCGCCACCTTGTACTTCCAGTCCGGGACACTGACGAACTTACCTTTATGCAGGTCACGGAGCCCTTCGGCGACCACATCGTCGGCCCGCAGCCAGGCCCAGGCGGGCAGGCGCGACATGTCGATGCCCGCTCGTTCGTGATTACCGGTCCGGGTGTAGCCGGGGCAGAGCGCCATCACGCGTACACCGAGCGGCGCGACGGACTGGCCGATCGATTCACTGAAATTCGTCACCCACGCCTTGCTGGCCGAGTACGTGGATCCCGGCATGGGGACGCCGAAGCCCGCAACGGAAGAGACATTTATCACTGCCCCGTGGCCTCGGTCGATCATCGGGTCGAGGGCGGCGTGGGTCAGACGCAGCACCGCGAGCACGTTGAGCCGGACCAGCCGCGCCTCGTCCGCCACCGGCGAGCGGACGAACGACGTGTTCAGGCTGATGCCGGCGTTGTTGACGAGCAACTCGATCGGCGTACCGGCGATCAGCCGCTGTTCGACCGCCGCACAGCCGTCCTCGGTGGACAGGTCGGCGGCTATCGTCTCCGCGTCGCCGCCGTGCCGGCCGGTCAGCTCGGCAGCCAGCGCGTCGAGCCGGGCGGCGTCCCGGGCCACCAGGACGAGATCCCAGCCGTCGGCGGCGAGCCGGCGGGCGAACGCCTCGCCGATGCCCAGGCTGGCACCGGTGACCAGGGCGCGGCGCCGGGAGAGGTCGGTGTCACCGGTCATCGGCGGTCCTCCGGCGGCGGCGGGAACCCACCCGGCGGCGGCACGGGCGGGACGGACGGGGGCGGGTTCAGGCCGGGTGGCGGTCCCCAGGGCGTCGGCCCGGCGGCGGTCGCGCCGGACACGGTCGAGCCGTAGCCGGACAGCCGCAGCGGCGCGGATCGGCGGCGCAGGAACGCGCCGGACGACGGCAGCGTGAGCAGCACGGCGACCACCAGGTAGCCGAGGATCTGCGCCACCGACAGCGTCGCGTTCACCGGGATCCACCACGACGGGTAGGCGTCGCCGACGAGCCCCAGCAGGTCGGCGGTGATCCGGTCGTCCGCGCCGAGCCGCAGCGGGGCGGCCCGCTGGCCGACCAGCACCGCCAGCCCGCAGCAACCGCAGAGCAGGCCCGTCCCGGCGACCACCCAGGTCGCCGTGCGGGCACCGGACCGGCCGGCGAGCAGACCGAGCGCGAACCCGACGAGCAGCAGCGCGGCGAGCACGCCGAGCACGGCGGCCAGCACTGTGGAGCCGCGCAGCAGACCGGCCACCTGGTCGATGTCGCCGCCGGTCGCGCCGGTCCGCTCGGCCGCCGCATCCCGGAACCGGTCCACCGTGCCACCGCCGACGGCCAGGTTGACCACCGCGTACGCCACGGCGCCGACCGCCATCACCGACAGCAGCGCCGCCGCGGCGAGGACCGTGGCCGGCCGGCGGGGTGCGGCCCGATCGGGGTACGACACGACTGATCCCTCCGGTAGGCGTCGGCTTGCAACCTACTCGGAGGGATCGTCGGCGTCGCTGCAATCCGGACGTCAACTTCCGGATGGCGGCTCCGGATCGCGGCGCTCACCCGGCTGATCGCCGGGCGCGGACGGCGGCTGACCACCCGGCGCGGACGGCGGAGTGCCGGGCGTCGGCGGATACGACGGGTACGCCGGATCCCCCGGCTGGCCCGGGTGCGACGGGTACGCCGGGTAGGCGCCACCGGGCACCGGCGGCTCCCAGCCGGCCTTGGGCTTGCGGAAGAACTCGTTCGACTTCGGCAGCGCCAGCAGGATCAGCGCGGCCAGCAGGGCGAGCAGCGCGACCAGACTCAGCAGCAGGCTGACCGGGGTGTACCAGGACGGCAGCGCGTCCTCCATCCGGCGCTGGATCTCATCGGAGCTGGGCACGTCACCGGTGGTGCCGCCGCCCGTCATGCCGCCGGCGAGACCACTCACCAGCCCACCGCCGGTGCAGCAGAACAGGATGCCGCCCAGCACCCAGGTGGTGATCCGGGCGCCGTTCTTGCCCCGGTTGTTCAGCAGCGCGAGGACGACGAGCCCGGCCGCGATCAACAGCGACACGACCGCCATGACGAGGCTGAACGCGTACGCGATGTCGGCGGCCCCCTCGGCCGAGGTGCCCGCGTACGCCTCGGTGAGAACGTCGCGGATCGTGCCGACGACTGTCAGCGCCACGATCAGGTTCAGCACCTGGATCACGGCGACGAGGATGAGCAGCCAACTGGAGAGCGTCACCGTGCCGGGACGCGTGCGGGGCGGGGTGCCCGAAGCATCGACCATGATTCTCCCTTCCTGGATCAGATGCTCACCGTAGCGATCTTCCACCAGCTCAGCACGCCGGAACGGCTCACCTCCCGGCGGCGCGCCGCAACCGGCGGTGCTCGGCGGTCACCACGCCGAGCAGCACGAGATCGAGCGCGACGGCGGAGACCGCGCCGAACTGGTTCACCGTGAAGGTGAAGACCTGCTAGTAGCCGCGCCATTCCTCGCGGGCGTAGTCCAGCACCCTCGGCCGCAGCAGCGTCGAGGCCGGCACGTCGAGCCGGGCCCGGTCGGCGGGGAACGTGCCGGCGGCGGCCAGCACCTGCGGGGTGAGGAACCGCAGCGGCGGCGGATCGGCCGGCAGCGCCAGCTCCGGTGCGACGTCGCCAGGTGCGGCGAGCACGAACCCCCAGTCGCCGAAGCTCGGCACGTCGACGTGGTACGGCACGGTGGCGAAGCCGGCCTCGCGGACCGACCGTTCGATCGACCAGTACGACCGGGGCGCGAAGTAGGGCGAGCCGGACTGCACGACGAGCCGCCCGCCGGGGGCCAGCACCGGCCGGACCAGTGTGTAGAACTCGATCGTGTAGAGCTTCGCGGTGGCCGTCTCGTCCGGGTCCGGCAGGTCGGCGATCACCACGTCGAAGCGGTCCGCGGCGGTACGCAGCCAGGCGAACGCGTCCAGGTTGAGCACCCGTACCCGGGGGTCGGTGAGCGACTCCCGGTTCAGCTCGCGCAGCTGCGGCTCGCGGCGGGCCAGCTCGACCACGGCCGGGTCGAGGTCGACGAGCGTCACCGAGCGCACGTCCGGGTACTTGAGGATCTCCCGCGCGGCCAGCCCGTCCCCCGCGCCGAGCACCAGCACGTCGCCGTGCGCCCCGCGCATCGCCGGGTGCACGAGCGCCTCGTGGTAGCGGTACTCGTCGATCGAGCTGAACTGGAGGTCGCCGTTGAGGAACAGCCGCAGATCGGCGGCGGAGTGGCCGGGCTCGCGCACCGAACGGGTCAGCACGATCTCCTGGTAGCGGCTGCGCTCGGCGTGCACCACCGGGTCGCGGTAGAGCTGCTGACGCGTGGTCACCTCGAAGTCGTGGGCGGTCACCCACGCGTACCCGAGGAGCAGGCCGACCACGACGGTGGCCGCGCCCAGCGCGGCCACCGCCCGGCGGCTCAGGTCGGCGCGGAACACGGTGAAGACGAGGACGACACCTGCGACCGCGTTCACCGCGCCCACCACGAGCGCGCCCTTGAGCTGGCCGAAGACCGGGATCAGCAGGAACGGGAAGGCCAGCCCGCCGAGCAACGCGCCCACGTAGTCGGCGGCGAACAGGTCGGCCACCGCGCTGCCCGCGGACTGCTCCCGGATGCGTTGCAGCATCACCATGAGCAGCGGAATCTCCGCGCCGATCAGCAGGCCGAGCACGAACGCGGTGCCGACGAGCGCCGGGCCGTACAGGTCGAGCCAGGCGAACGCGGCGTAGAGGCCGAGTACGGACAGACCGCCGAGCAGAGCCAGCGTCAGCTCGATCACCGCGAACGAGACCACCGCCCGGGACTGCAACGGCTTCGCCACCAGCGCGCCGACGCCCATCGCGAAGACCATCACGCCGAGCACGATCGACGCCTGACCGACCGTGTCGCCGATCAGGTAGCTGCCGAGCGCGACCAGCGCCAGCTCGTACACCAGGCCGCAGGCCGCACAGACGAAGACCGCGAGCAGGACCGCCGCGCGGGCCAGGCGCCACCGCGGCCGTGCGGCCACGTCGACGGTCACCGTCTGCTCCGGGTACGTCCGGCGGCTCCCGCCCCGGCGCGCTGCGCGGGCACCCGTCCCCGGTGCCTGCGGCGCTGGCGCACGCCCACGGCGAGGAACAGCGCGGCGAGCAGGAACAGGCCGACCGAGCTGAGGACGTAGACCCAGCGGTCCCGCCAGAAGTCGTTGCCGGCGTCCGGCAGCGGGGCGGCCTCGGCCGACGGCCCGGCGGTGGGCGTCGCGGCCGGCTCGGCGAGCCCGCGCTCGGCGGCGAGCAGCGGCAGGATCGTGGCGGCCCGGGTGACGGCCCAGCCCGGGTCGTCGACGAACGCCTCCTCGTCCAGCCCGAAGCGGCCCAGGCGGGTCTCGATCGCGGCGAGGTCGGTGAACTCGATGTCGTCCGAGCCCTTGATCCGGATCGTGGCGGAGTCCTCCGACTCGCTGCTGGACGGGGTGTACCTGACCGTCGCGGACACCGCGATCCAGCGCGTGCAGCCGGGCGCGTCGATGACGCTGGTGCCGTCGCCGAGGTTGGAGCCCACGCTCACCTCGTCGTACACGTCGAGCAGTTCCCAGCCGTAGCAGACGCCCTGGCTGTCGGCGGCGGTCCGGAGGATCGGCACGGTGCCGGACCGCTCGTCGGCCACCGGGGCGGGGACGGAGGTGTCCGAGTCTCCGCTGTTCACCCCGATGACGACGGCGACGACCAGGATCCCGGCGGTCAGCGTCCAGGCCCACACCTGCTGGCGCTTCTTCTGCTGGGCGGTGGCCTTTCCCGCCATCAGATGATCGCGGCCGCGATGATCGCACCGGTGGCGAGATGCACGGTGGCGGAGACCCACACCGCCGGGTGCGGCTCCGGGTCGACGAGCAGCTCGCCGAGCTTGCCCGGAGTAGCCACGTCGAGCAGCACGAAGGCCGCCGCCATGATCACCAGACCGAGGATGCCGTACGCGCCCGCCCCGATCAGCCCCAGTGTGAAGTCGTCGGCGCTGGCCACGATCGCGGCGACCACGATCGTGCCGACCCCGAGCAGGTTGGACGAGAGCAGCAGCGCCGCGTTGCGGTTGCGCTCGGTCCAGATCAGCTCGTGGAGTTTGCCCGGGGTGGCCACATCGACAAGGACGTAGCCGATCGCCATCAGGACGACGCCGACCGCGCCGTACGCGAGGGTGACCAGCAGGTCGGTGACGAGATTCTGCACAGGTGACTCCAGAATGAGGGACGGGAGGGGCTACTTGCCGGAACCGGGGCCGCCGCCCCGGACCGTGCTGCCTCGGCCCCAGCCCCAGCTGTTGCCGACGACGCTGTGGTACCGGGGGTAGGCGGTGGTCATCTTCTCCAGCAGGATCACCGAGCCGACGGCGAGCGGGAGGATCACCACCGAGTCGTCGTCGTAGCGCAGGTACACGCCGCTGCCGTCGACGTACTGGTCGGCCGGCTTCCAGGCGTCGGTGATCTGCTTGGACACCTCACTCGGCGCCTTGTTCGAGGTGTACGCGACCGCGTTCGAGCCGATGTCCCGCGTGGAGGCGCGAGAGAAGGTGTCCTCCACGTAGCCCCGGGGCGAGAAGTTGCCGTAGAAGATCGTGAAGGCGGCGATGAGCGCGCCGATGAGAGCGACCGCCACGCCCACCACGAACCACCGTCGGTACGTCACAGCTCCTCCACCACGGTCTCGGTCAGGACCAGCTCGTTCGTCTGCGGGTAGGCGTGCCAGGTGCGCCAGGCGAGCGCGCCGTCCGGTGGACCGGGCCGGACGGAGAGCGCGGTGACCGCGTCCTCGTCGCCGGGGAAGACCCCGATCAGCGCGTACGGGTCGTCCGCCAGTTCGGCGCGCAGCGCCGCGACCCGGGCGCGCAGGCCGTCGCCGTCGGGCCGGAGCACAGTCGCGAGGAACCGGTAGCCGGCTCTCTCGTCGTGCAGCGTGCCCGGCAGGTGCGGCGGGCGGCCGGGCAGGCAGGCGACCGTCTCGGTGAGCGTGCCGAGCACCACCTGGTGGGAGGCGCCGAGCAGGCGCAGCCGCAGCCGCGGCAGCCCGGGCAGGTCGATGTCGCGTACGGCCAGTGCCGGCATCTCCGGGCCGCCCAGGGCCAGGCTCAGGTCGGCGGCGCTGGTGTCGACGTAGGGCGCGTGCAGGGAGACGAGCACCTCAGCGCACCGTCTCCGGGCCGCCCTGCGGGTAGATCATCACCTCGGCGCGGCGTAGCTCCTCGCCGACGTTGACCTCCCAGCCGGCCTCCCCGTACGCCTCGAACGACAGCCGTGCGCCGCCGGGCGCCTGGTAGTCGTGGTAGCGCATGGTGCCGTTCGGGTCGAGGCCGGTGCCCTCGGTGGCGGTGTAGCGGGCCTGGCCCGACTCGTCCCAGTTGTAGCGGCGGCCGGCCATCTCCAGCGTCGGGGCGCCCGGCGTCACGGTGGCCCCCGGCTCGCTGGTCCAGAGCACCATCTCCAGGTCCGGGTCGGTCTCGACGGAGAGCCAGCGCTTCACCCCGCCCGCGTCGTCGAGCAGGTGCTCCGCCCAGCTCCATCCGCCCTCGACCAGGTGCACCGAGCCGCGCACGGTGTACGGCACCGTGCGGATCTCGACGATGTCACCGGGCTTGAGCGCGCGCGGGTCACCGCGCAGCGAGTCGGTGTCCCGGTCCCGGAACGGGTCACCCGGTGCCGCCTTCGTCTTGGAACTGGACGCCGTCCGCGACTTCCGCACCGCGATGACGGCGATCACCACACCCGCCACCCCGACCAGACAGCCCAGCGTGGTCACCACGTACGCCAACGAACCGTTCACGACCGCCTCCCCAACGTGCTCGGCGGGAACGGTAACAACCGCACGCACCCCTGATGAAGACCTGTTCGCTGAGTGTGCGCTCAGCTACTTTGGGCACCGGCGAGCCGGTCGGCGGCGTATTCGCCCAGCGTGGTGCGCCCCATCAGGCAACCGGAGAACGTGGTGAACTCGCCGTCGTCGCCGCGCAGCCGGGCCCAGGCGTCCCGCCCGGCCGCCGGGTCGACGGCCTCCAGCAACGTCGCCGCGTACGCCCGGCCGGCCGGTGAACCCCTGCGGAGCAACCTGTCGATCCGCTTGCGGGCCGCCTCCGGGTGCTCCCGCAACCCCTGTTCCAACGTCCGGTACGCCTCGGTCACGGGCAGGATCTGCCCCGCCAGCCCCACCCCGCCGAAGGCGAGGGTGTCCGCGCCGTCGAGTTTCCGCGCCGCCTCGTCGAGTTCCCGTTCCCAGCTCCCGCTCATGCCCCACTATGTGCCCACCCCACCACCCCCGCACTCCCCGTAAGGAAGGGCCCCCTATTAACGCCTCCGGTAGAGGAAGGGCCCCTTGTTAACAACCCGCGAGGCGCACGCACCGGCGGCACGCGGCCAGCGGTGGGGACGGCGAAGGCCCGACCAGGACGGCCGGGCCTTCACACGGGTGGCGGGTCAGGCGGCGGTGACCGCCAGGGACTCCTTGGAGTCGGACAGGTCGACGCGGACCGTGTCGCCGTCGCGGATCACCCCGGCCAGCAGCGCCTTGGCGAGCTGGTCGCCGATCGCCGACTGCACCAGCCGGCGCAGCGGGCGGGCACCGTAGATCGGGTCGTACCCGTGCTCGGCGATCCAGGTGCGTGCGGCGTCGCTGACGTCCAGTGCCAACCGGCGGTCCGCAAGACGGGTTCGCATCCGGTCGAGCTGGATGTCCACGATCGACCGCAGGTCCTCGCCCCGGAGCGCGGCGAACACCACGATGTCGTCGAGTCGGTTGAGGAACTCCGGCTTGAAGTGCGACCGGACCACCGCGAGCACACCCTCCCGGCGCTCGTTCTCGGTGAGCGTCAGGTCGCTGATCACCGACGAACCGAGGTTCGAGGTGAGGATCAGGATCGCGTTGCGGAAGTCGACGGTACGGCCCTGCCCGTCGGTGAGCCGACCGTCGTCGAGCACCTGGAGCAGCACGTCGAAGACGTCCGGGTGGGCCTTCTCCACCTCGTCCAGCAGGATCACCGAGTACGGCCGGCGGCGTACCGCCTCGGTGAGCTGGCCGCCCTCGGAGTAGCCGACGTACCCGGGCGGGGCACCGACCAGGCGGGCCACCGAGTGCTTCTCGCCGTACTCGCTCATGTCGATGCGGACCATGGCCCGCTCGTCGTCGAAGAGGAACTCGGCGAGCGCCTTGGCCAGCTCGGTCTTGCCGACGCCGGTCGGGCCGAGGAACAGGAAGCTGCCGGTCGGGCGGTCCGGATCGGCGATGCCGGCGCGGGCGCGCCGGACCGCATCGGAGACCGAGGTGACCGCCTCGGACTGGCCGACCACCCGGGAACCCAGCGTCTCCTCCATCCGGAGCAGCTTGGCGGTCTCGCCTTCGAGCAGCCGCCCGGCGGGAATGCCGGTCCAGGAGGCGACCACGGCGGCGATGTCGTCCGCGCCGACCTCCTCCTTGAGCATCGCGCCGTCGGCCTGGAGCCGGGCCAGTTCCTCCTCGGCCTGCTTCAGCTCGGTCCGCAGCGCGGGGATCCGGCCGTACCGCAGCTCGGCGGCTCGTTCCAGCTCGCCGTCGCGCTCGGCCCGCTCGGCCTCGCCGCCGAGGCGCTCCAGCTCCTCCTTGGCGGTGGAGAGCTTGGTGATGTGGCTCTTCTCGGTCTGCCAGCGCTCGGAGAGCGCGGTGAGCTGCTCACGCTTGTCGGCCAGCTCCTTGCGCAGCCGTTCCAGACGCTCGGCGGACGCGGCGTCCGGCTCCTTGGCGAGCGCCATCTCCTCGATCTCCAGCCGGCGTACCGCCCGCTCGATCTCGTCCACCTCGACCGGCCGCGAGTCGATCTCCATGCGCAGCCGGGACGCGGACTCGTCGACCAGGTCGATGGCCTTGTCCGGCAGGAACCGGTCGGTGATGTACCGGTCGGAGAGCGCCGCGGCGGCCACCAGTGCGGCGTCGGTGATCCGTACGCCGTGGTGCACCTCGTAGCGCTCCTTGAGGCCGCGCAGGATGCCGATGGTGTCCTCGATCGTCGGCTCGCCGACCAGCACCGGCTGGAAGCGGCGCTCCAGGGCTGGGTCCTTCTCGATGTGCTCGCGGTACTCGTCGAGCGTGGTCGCGCCGACCATTCGCAGCTCGCCGCGCGCCAGCATCGGCTTGAGCATGTTGCCGGCGTCCATCGAGCCCTCGCCCTTGCCCGCGCCGACCACCGTGTGCAGCTCGTCGAGGAACGTGATGACCTGGCCGTCGGAGTTCTTGATCTCCTCCAGCACGGACTTCAGCCGCTCCTCGAACTGGCCGCGGTAGGACGCGCCGGCCACCATCGCGCCGAGGTCGAGCGAGACCAGCTTCTTGTCCCGCAGCGACTCCGGCACGTCGCCGGCCACGATCCGCTGGGCCAGGCCCTCCACGATCGCCGTCTTGCCGACGCCCGGCTCGCCGATCAGCACCGGGTTGTTCTTCGTACGCCGGGACAGCACCTGGATCACCCGGCGGATTTCCGAGTCCCGGCCGATCACCGGGTCGATCTTGCCGTCGCGGGCGCTGGCGGTGAGGTCGACGCCGTACTTGGTCAGGGCCTGGTAGGTCTGCTCCGGGTCGGCCGTGGTGACCCGGCGGTCCCCGCCCCGGACGGTCGGGAACGCGGCGACCAGGTTCTCCTCGGTGGCGCCGGAGTTCTTCAGCGCGACCGAGACCGCGCCGCCGACCCGGGCCAGCCCGGCCAGCAGGTGCTCGGTCGAGGTGTACTCGTCGCCCAGCGGCCGCGCGATCTGCTCGGCGGCGCCGATGGCGTTGACGAATTCGCGGGCCAGCGTCGGCTCGGCGATGCTCGACCCACGGGCGGCGGGCAGGGCGTCGACCGAGCGCTGGGCGGCGCGGCGCAGCTCGGCGGGGTCGGCCCCGACGGCGCGCAGCAGGCCCGCGGCGGTCGAGCCCTCGGTGTCCAGCAGTGACAGCAGCAGGTGCCAGGGCTCCACGGTGGCGTGACCGCGCTGGTTCGCCAGCGCGACGGCACCGGTGATGGCTTCGCGGCTCTTGGTGGTGAGACGTTCCGTGTTCATGGGCTCCCCCGGATCGGCGTGTCCACTGGACATGACACAACCAGGGTTGAGTCTATTCCGCTCAACTCCACCCCTGTGACCTGAGTCACAGGGCCCATTCGTACCAAGATCTCAGCGCCGTGGAAGGCGCGCGAGGCAAGGGGTCTCGTGGTCGGCGCGCAGCACGCAACGCCGACCGCCGTCCAGCTTGCGGTCGCAGAACACCCAATGGCGTACGGCCTGGTCGTCCTCGGCCGAGACGGTGATCCCGCCCAGCTCCACCACCGCGAGGAACGCCAACGAGCGCCCGGCCGTGCGACCGAGCATCTTCGCCCGGGCCAGGTCGGCCGCGCGCACCGGCAGATGGATCACGTACCGCACGGTCACGACCGACCGGCCAGGTCGCGCATCGACGGCGCCTGACGCGACTGCCACTCGCGCAACGCGTGCTTGATCCGGGCCGTCTCGTCCCGGCTTCGAGCGATTTCGGCGTACGCGGCGGCGAGGTCCCCGGCGACGCGATCGAGGAACGCGGCGACCTCGGCCGGGTCCAGCCCTCGACGGCGCGTCGCGAAACGGTGGCCCCGCACCTGCCAGGGCCGGAGCGGGAGGTACGAGGTGGCGCGGTAGGCGCCGCCCGGCGCGGAGTTGGGCGGTTCCGCGTTCCGCTGCTTCGGACGTATTCGCAGGAGATTGCGCACGGCACTGCCCCTTCTCGTCGAGGACGGAGGTCGGGACGAGCCACGGGGGTGCCCGCCCCGACCCCGGGAAGCTCCAGGTGCCATCCGGGAGCGTTCGTCAGCAACCTACAATCGGTACCGGTTGTAGGTCAACGACCAACCCACAATTGCTTGAGGTTGGAGGTGGATGCATGGTCGAATGGGCGTGCCATCCGGGGAGTGTGTATGCCCAAACAGCAGTACCAAGTGCTCGCAGACGAACTGAAGAGCAAGATCGATTCGGGAGAGTGGCCACCCGGCACCAAGCTGCCGAGCCGCGCCCAACTGTGCAAGGACTACGGCGTCTCCGACACCGTAGTGGGCAAGGCGATGATGATCCTGCGTGCGACCGGCCTCACCGAGACGCTCGAAGGCGTCGGCGTGTTCGTGGCCGAAAGGACCTAGAAGGCCGTCCGAGCTGCACGATCAACCTTTCCTTCAGCCCTGGAGGCAGTACGTGCAGCGCCGGAGTAGCCTCACCGGCGTGCGAGTACGTGTCGAACAGACCGCCCTGCCCGGGATCGGCGTACGTCATGATCTGATGACGGAGTCCGGCCGCCGGCTCGGCGTGGTCTCCCACCGCAACGGCCGTCGCGACCTGGTTCTCTACGACCCGGACGATCCCGACTCCTGCCAGGCCGACATCCCCCTGACCGACGACGAGGCGGAGGCGCTCGCCGACATCCTCGGCGCGTCGCTGATGCTCAGCCAGCTTTCCGGCCTGCGTGAGCAGGCCGCCGGGCTGCTGACCGAGCAGATCGCCATCCCGGCCGGCACGAAGTACGTGAACAGGCGGCTGGGCGACACCGGGGCACGCACCCGCACCGGGGCCTCCATCGTGGCCGTGCTGCGGCGGGGCGAGGTGAATGTCTCACCCGGTCCCAGCTTCCGCTTCGCCGCCGGTGACGTGGTGGTCGTGGTCGGCACCCGCCAGGGACTCGACGGGGTGAGCGCCATCCTGGCCGAGACCGATCCGGACGGCTGAGGCGCATGCACGAAACCACGACTCTGCTCGTCGAGGTCGGAGCACTGCTGCTCCTGCTGGGGCTGCTCGGCCGACTCAGCCGGCGGTTCGGCATCTCACCCATCCCGCTCTACCTGCTCGCCGGCCTCGCCTTCGGGCACGGCGGCCTGCTGCCGCTCAACGCCAGCGAGGAGTTCTTCGCCGTCGGTGCCGAGATCGGCGTGATCCTGCTGCTGGTCATGCTCGGCCTCGAATACAGCGCGAACGAGTTGGTGGGCAACCTCCGTTCGGCCGCGCCGGCCGGCCTGATCGATGCCGTGTTCAACGCGCTGCCCGGCTTCGCCTTCGCGCTGCTGCTGGGTTGGGGCTGGGTGGCGGCCGTGGTGCTCGCGGGTGTCACCTGGGTGTCGTCGTCCGGTGTGATCGCCAAGGTGCTCAACGATCTGGGCCGGGTCGGTAACCGGGAGACCCCGGTGATCCTCTCCGTCCTGGTGATCGAGGACCTGGCGATGGCCCTCTACCTGCCGCTGGTCACCGCACTGCTCGCCGGCGCCGGCCTGCTCAAGGGTGGGATCTCGCTGGCCGCCGCGGTGCTCACCGTGGTCGTCGTGCTGGCGGTGGCGATCCGGTACGGGCACCTGATCTCGACGGCGCTCTCCGCCAAGGACCCGGAGGCGCTCCTGCTCGGGGTGCTCGGCCTGACCCTGCTGATCGCCGGAATCGCGGCCAAGCTCCAGGTCTCCGCCGCGGTCGGCGCGTTCCTGGTCGGCATCGCGCTGTCCGGGCCGGTGGCGCACCACGCCACCGAACTGCTCTCCCCGCTGCGGGATCTCTTCGCCGCGGTCTTCTTCGTGTTCTTCGGGCTGGTGACCAATCCGATGGACATGCCGCCGGTGCTGCTGCCCGCGCTCCTGCTCGCCGTGTTCTCCATGACGACGAAGGTGGCCACCGGCTACCTGGCCGCCCGTCGGGCCGGGATCGCCGAGCCTGGTCGCTGGCGGGCCGGCCTGGCGCTGACCCCGCGCGGCGAGTTCTCCATCGTCATCGCCGGACTGGCCGTGGCAGCCACCTATCCGGTGAACCCGAAGCTGGCGGCGCTCGCCACGGCGTACGTGTTGATCACGGTGGTGACCGGGCCGCTGCTCGCCCGCCTGCCCGACACCCCGTGGTTCAAGCAGTGGCTACGCACCCGCGCCGCCGCCGCCCGTGCGGTCTCGCCGTTGCCCGCGCCGACCGGCGACTGACCGGGCGCCGGGCCGGATCCGCCGCAGGGCAGATCCGGCCCGGCGTTGTCAAATTGATCCCGGGAAGGTCTACCACTGCTCCGTCCAACCGCGTTAACGTTTCGGCCCAGCAGCCAGGGTCCGCGGGTGGCCTGCGCCCCCGCCAGCGCAAGCGGAAGGTCGGCCGGTGAGCGTGCAGGAAGAGACGTTCCACGGCTTCGCCAACCCCGTCGACCCCTCGCCCGCCGAGCTTCGGGCGTGGGCCTATCAGCCGGATTCCGTGCCGCTGACCTCGATGCCACCGGACTGGGATCTGCTGGTCGCCGGTGACCACCTGGTGCAGACGTTGTTCGACCTGGCCATGGATCAGGGTTGCCCGGCGCGGCGGTTCACGCTGCACTGCCTCTACATCTATGCCGCCGACGGCATCCGGACGAACTTCCGCGCCCATCCCAAGCGCCGGTTCCGCAAACTGGTCGAACAGGCCGAGAAGTCCGGCGACGAACTGATGCGCAACTGGGCGCACAACAGCCGGGTACTGCTCGCCCGGCCGGATCTGTTCGTCTACCGGGACTGGTGCGAGGGCGGCCTGGTCCGGGAGAACCGCCGCCTCTGACGCCTCGACCGCCTCGCCACCCCGGATGGCGAACGGGCCGGGATCCCCCGTGGATCCCGGCCCGCACGTCGGCGGATCGTCAGGTCGACCCGCCCTGCTTCCGGCGCCGTTCGTCGTCCCGTGCCCGGTCCACACCGTGGTCCGTCTGGTCGGCGAAGCGCCCTTCCTTGACCTTGTCGCTGAAGCGTCCCTCGGTGACCCGGTCGAACCGCTCGCGCACGTTCTCAGCCACTTTCTCCAGCCGTTCCTCCGCGCGCTCAGCCACCTTCTTCGCCGGTTCCGTCATGACTCCCCCCGCCAGCCCGGAATCCGCTTTGGGGGCTTTTGCCCCTACGTAAGAGCCTAGTTGACAGCGCTCTGCCGTACGCCGCTTTCCCCTGACCCGGCCCGCGAACCGGCGAAGGCCGGCGCGGCCCCGGGGGAGCGGGGCGCGCGCCGGCCTTCAGGCACCAGGTCAGCGGTCGGGCGTACGGCGTGGACGCCAGACGACGAGCGCGGTGGACGTGCGGTTGGTGGGCACGAGGTCGCCGCGGGGGAAGCCGCCGAGCGACTCCAGCTCGGCGATCCGCCGGTACGCGGCATCCAGCTCCGCCTCCAGCCGGGCGACGCGCTGCTGCGCCTCTTCGAGCAGCCGCTCCAACCCGATGATCCGCTTCACCCCGGCCAGGTTGATCCCGTCGTCCTGGCTGAGCCGCTGCACCTCGCGGAGCAGCACCACGTCCCGGACGCTGTAGCGGCGACCTCCGCCGGACGCCCGGCCGGCCTGCACCAGGCCCAGCCGGTCGTACTGGCGCAGCGTCTGCGGGTGCATCCCCGCCATCCGCGCGGCCACCGAGATCATCAAAACCTTGGCCTCGTAGGCCGGGTCACCCGAGCTGACGTACTCCTCCGACATGCCCGCTCACCTCCGCTGCCGCCGTCAACTGAATCGACGTACCCGCGCGTCGAGATGTTCCCGCGCGGCGGGCGGAGTCTGCGCCGCGAAGGTCTCCAGCGCCGCCCGCGCCTCGTCCGAGACCTTCGCCGGGACCACCACGTCGAGCGTGACCAGCAGGTCACCGGCGCGGCCGTCCTTGCGTACGACGCCCTTGCCGCGGGCGCGCAGCACCCGCCCACTGGGCGTACCCGGTGGCACCCGCAGGGTCACCGTCCCGTCCAGGGTCGGTACACGCAGGTCCGTGCCGAGAACCGCCTCGGCGTACGTGACCGGGACGCTCAGGGTCAGGTCGTCCCCGGTGCGCCCGAACAGCTCGTCCGGGCGGACCTTCACCTGCACGAACAGGTCGCCCGCCGGGCCGCCCCGCTCGCCGGGCTCACCCCGGCCGGCCAGGCGGATCCGCTGCCCGTCGGCCACCCCGGCCGGGAAGCGGACGTGCAGGGTGCGGGTCTTGGTGACCCCGCCGGTGCCGTGGCACTCCGGGCACTTCTCCTCGACGACCGTGCCGACGCCCTGACAGTTGCGGCACGGCTCGGAGAAGCTGAACGACCCCTGGTTACGGGTGGTCACCCCGGCGCCGTGGCAGACCGGGCAGGCCACCGGCTGGGTGCCGGGCTTCGCGCCGTTGCCGTGGCAGGTGTCGCAGACCCCGGGCGCGCGCAGCGTCAGCGGCAGCGTGACGCCGTGAACCGCGTCGGTGAAGTCGAGCGCCACCTCGGTCTCGACGTCCCGGCCGCGGGCCGGGCCGCGCGGACGCGCCGGACCGCCGCCGCCACCGCCGCCGGAGAAGATCGAGCTGAACAGGTCGGTGAAACCGCCGCCGCCGCTGAACCGGCTGTCGCCGCCGCCGGCACCGCCGCCGAACAGGTCGGAGACGTCGAACGGCATGCCGCCCGGCTGGCCCGCGCCGCGGGCGTTGCGCCGGAAGGCGCCGGAGCCGAACAGCGAGCGCATCTCGTCGTACTCGCGGCGCTTCTTCTCGTCACCGAGCACCGCGTACGCCTCGGAGACGGTCTTGAACCGCTCCTCGGCACCGGTGTCGCCGGGGTTGTGGTCCGGGTGCGACTCCCGGGCCAACCTGCGATACGCCTTCTTGATCTCGTCCGAGGAGGCGGACTTGTCCACGCCCAACGCGGCGTAGTAGTCCTTCTCGATCCAGTCCTTGGAACTCACCGGTCCACCCCCTTCCACGGGTCGAACCCCGGTCGTCCCGCCCGCCCGGTGCGGGCGGGCGGGACGTCACGGGTCGGCACTACTCCGGGTCCGCGACCGCGACCATGGCGGGCCGCAGCAGCCGCTCGCCGAGCTGGTAACCGCGGCGCATGACCTGGACGCAGGTCGGTTCCGTCACGTCGGCGGAGGTCTGGTGCGCCACCGCCTCGTGCCGGGTCGGGTCGAACGGGTCGCCCGTCTCGCCGAACGCGGTCAGGCCGAACTTGGCGAGCGCGCCGGTGAGCTGCTCGGCCACGCTGCCGAACGGACCCACCAGGTCGCCGTGCTCGCGGGCCCGGTCCAGGTCGTCGAGGATCGGCAGCAGCGCGGTGAGCACCGCCCCGGTGGCCTGCTCCTGCACCAGGTTGCGGTCCCGGTCGACGCGCTTGCGGTAGTTGGCGTACTCCGCGGTCACCCGCTGGAGGTCGCGGGTGCGCTCCTCCAGGTCGGTGCGGAGCGACTCCGTCTCGGCGCCGGCCGGCGCGTCCGTACCGTTCGGCTCGGCGGGCGAGTCGACCACGGCCGGACCGCTGACCTCGGCCTCGCCGCCGATCTCGTCGACCACGACCTCGGCCTCCTCGACCAGCCCTTCGGCGGGCGCGTCGGCGGCCGCGTCGGCCGCCGAGGCGTCGTTCGCCGGCTGCTCGGTCACCTTGCCGAGCTTGCGCTTGTCGCGGATGACGACCCGGGGTTCGTCGCCGGTGTCCTTGCCGGCGCCCGGCGCCGACCCGGTGGCACCCGGGTCGGCCGCTCGTGGCTTGTCCGTCATGCGGTTACCTCATCCCTCTGCCGTGCGAGTCGTGTCCGGGACCGGATGTCACTTCTTCTTGTCCTCGTCCACGATCTCCGCGTCGACCACGTCGTCGTCGCCACCGGCCTTCGGGCCACCGGCCGCACCCGCACCGGCACCCGGCCCGGCCGCACCCGGTGCGGTCTGCTCGCCCTCCTGCTGCTGGGCGTAGAGCAGCGAGCCCGCCTGCTGGGAGACCTGCGCCAGCTTCTCGTGCGCGGACTTGATCTTCTCGATGTCCTGCCCGCCGAGGGCGCTGCGCAGCTCGCCGAGCGCCTCGTTGAGCTGGTCGCGGTTCTCGCCGGGCAGCTTGTCGCCGCTCTCGGCGAGGAACTTCTCGGTCTGCCACTGGAGCGCCTCGGCCACGTTGCGGGTCTCGGCCTCCTCACGGCGGCGCTTGTCCTCGTCGGCGTGCTCCTCGGCGTCCCGGCGCATCCGCTCGATGTCGTCCTTCGGCAGCGAGGAGCCGCCGGTGATCGTCATCTTCTGCTCCTTGCCGGTGCCCAGGTCCTTGGCGTGCACGTTCACGATGCCGTTGGCGTCGATGTCGAACGTGACCTCGATCTGCGGCACGCCGCGCGGGGCCGGCGGGAGACCGGTCAGCTCGAAGGTGCCGAGCTTCTTGTTGTAGGCGGCGATGTCCCGCTCGCCCTGGAACACCTGGATCAGCACCGACGGCTGGTTGTCGTCGGCGGTGGTGAACACCTCGGAGCGCTTGGTCGGGATGGTGGTGTTGCGCTCGATGAGCTTGGTGAAGATGCCGCCCTTGGTCTCGATGCCCAGGCTCAGCGGGGTCACGTCGAGCAGCAGGACGTCCTTGACCTCGCCCTTGAGCACACCGGCCTGGAGCGCGGCACCGACGGCGACGACCTCGTCCGGGTTGACGCCCTTGTTCGGGTCGCGGCCGGTGAGCTGCTTGACCAGGTCGGTCACGGCCGGCATCCGGGTCGAGCCGCCGACCAGGATGACGTGGTCGACGTCGGAGATCTTGATGCCGGCGTCCTTGACGGCCTGCTCGAACGGGCCCTTGCAGCGGTCCAGCAGGTCCTGCGTCATGCGCTGGAACTCGGCCCGGCTGAGCGTCACGTCCAGGTGCAGCGGACCGGCCGAGCCGGCGGTGATGTAGGGCAGGTTGATGTTGCTGGTGGTGGCGGCGGACAGCTCGATCTTCGCCTTCTCGGCCGCTTCCTTGAGCCGCTGCATTGCCATCTTGTCCTGCGAGAGGTCGATGCCGTGCTCGCCGCGGAACGTCTTCACCAGGTGGTCGATGATGCGCTGGTCCCAGTCGTCACCACCGAGCTGGTTGTCACCGCTGGTGGACTTGACCTCCACCACGCCCTCGGCCAGCTCAAGCAGCGACACGTCGAAGGTGCCGCCACCGAGGTCGAAGACCAGGACGGTCTGCTCCTTGGAGCCCTTGTCCAGGCCGTACGCCAGGGCCGCCGCGGTCGGCTCGTTCACGATCCGCAGCACGTTGAAGCCGGCGATCTCACCGGCCTCCTTGGTGGCCTGGCGCTGCCCGTCGTTGAAGTAGGCCGGGACGGTGATCACCGCGTCGGTGATCTGCTCGCCCAGGTACGCCTCGGCGTCCCGCTTGAGCTTCATCAGCGTGCGCGCCGAGATCTCCTGCGGGGTGTACTTCTTGCCGTCGATGTCGACGGTCCAGTTGGTGCCGACCTCACGCTTGACCGACCGGATGGTCCGGTCGGGGTTGGTCACCGCCTGGCGCTTGGCGACCTCACCGACGAGCACCTCGCCGTTGCGGGCGAACGCGACGATCGAGGGAGTCGTACGCGAGCCCTCGGCGTTGGCGATGACGGTGGGCTCACCGCCCTCGAGAACGCTGACGCAGGAGTTCGTCGTGCCGAGGTCGATGCCGACCGCACGTGCCATGTTCGCTTCCTCGCTTCGTAACGGGTGAGCAGGTCAGACGGCCTGCCCGGCGGGCCGCCCGGAAGCGACCGCACCACAAGTTGAGTGAACTTGACTCAATAGTGCCACGCGATCGCCAATCCGCAAGTCGGGGTTGAGCCGACCCGGCGCAACCCGACCGTTACTGCCGTCCGGTTGTCTTACCTTGCGTCGGTCGGGCACGCTTTAGCGGTGACGACGCATGGCGATTCCGCCACCCGTGCCGGCGCGCCCGCCGTCGCAGCCCGCACCGGAGCCACCACGGGCGACGACCAGCCTGCTCACGCCGCCGACGGCCTGCCCGCCGCGCTCACCGCCCTGCGCGCGGCGATCGAAGCGGCCCGCTTCCCGCTCGCCCTGCCCTCGACCGAGCCGGCCCGGCACGCCGCCACGAGCCTCACCGACCAGCTCGACGACTACCTGCTGCCCCGGCTGGCCCGGCTCGACGCCCCGCTCCTGGTGGTCGTCGGCGGCTCCACCGGCGCCGGCAAGTCGACGCTCGTCAACAGCCTGGTCCAGGCGCGGGTCAGCGCGGCGGGCGTGCTCCGCCCCACCACCCGATCCCCGGTGCTGGTGTGCAGCCCGGCCGACGCGGCCTGGTTCCGGCAGGGCGAGCTGCTGCCCGGCCTGACCCGGACCACCGAGCCCAGCGAGCAGCCGGGCACCCTGCACCTGGTCACCGCGCCGGCACTGCCGCCCGGCCTGGCCTTCCTCGACGCGCCCGACATCGACTCGGTGGTCGACGCGAACCGGGCGCTCGCCGGTCAGCTGCTCGCCGCCGCCGACCTCTGGCTGTTCGTCACCACCGCCGCCCGCTACGCCGACGCCGTCCCCTGGGAGCTGCTGCGCAGCGCCCGCGCCCGCGGCACCGCCGTGGCGATGGTGCTGGACCGGGTACCCCCGGAAGCGGCCGACGAGGTCGCCGCCCACCTGTCCGAGATGCTCGCCGAGCAGGAGCTGGGCGCCTCGCCGCTGTTCGTGCTGCCGGAGACCTGGGTGGACGGGCAGGGGCTGCTGCCGGACCGGATCACCGCGCCGCTGAGCGACTGGTTCGCCCGGCTCGCCGCCGACGCCGAGGCCCGCGCCGCCGTGGTCCGGCAGACGCTCGACGGCGCGCTGGCCGCGCTGCACCCGGTCGTGGAGGAGCTGGCCGAGGCCGCCGACGAGCAGGTCACCGCCGCCGACGCGCTGGACGAGCGGGTCCAGGCCGCGTACCGGAGCGCGGAGCGCAGCGTCGACCAGGGGCTCCGCGACGGCCGGCTGCTGCGCGGCGAGGTGCTGGCCCGCTGGCAGGAGTTCATCGGCACCGGCGACTTCTTCCGCGGGCTGGAGGCCCGCATCGGGCGGCTGCGCGACCGGGTGGTCGCGGCGGTCACCGGGCGGCCCGCCCCCGCCGCGGAACTGCGTACCGCGATCGAGTCCCAGCTCGTCACGCTGCTGCGCGGGGTGGCCGCCGAGGCGGCGGAGAACGCGTACACCGGCTGGAAGGCGCACCCGGCGGGCGCGGCGCTGCTGGAGCCGGACCTGGCCCATCCCTCGGCCGACCTGCCGCAGCGGGCCGAGCAGCTGGTCCGCGACTGGCAGCGCGGCGTGCTGGAGCTGGTCCGGGTCGAGGGCGGCGACAGGCGGTTCGTGGCCCGCACGGCCGCGTACGCGGTGAACGCCACCGGCCTCGCCGTCATGATCGGCGTGTTCGCCTCCACCGCGTTCATCCCGACCGGGCTGGAGGTAGCCGCGGGCACCGGCACGGCGGTGGCCGGGCAGACAGTGCTCCAGGCGATCTTCGGCGACCAGGCGGTCCGCAACCTGGCCCGCAAGGCCCGCGCCGACCTGCTCGACCGGGTCGGCAAGCTGCTGGCCGAGGAGGCCGCCCGCTTCCTGAGCCGCACCGAGGCCGAGCGCCCGGCCGCCAACTCCGGTGCGGCGCTGCGCTGGGCCGCCGTCGAGGTCGAGCGGGCCCGGCACCGCAGCGGCCTGTTCCCGCCGGCCACCGAGCAGGAAATTCGCCCGTGAACGCGAGGACGGCACCGTGAGCAACATCGTGGGACGGATGCGCGAGGCGATACGGGGTGAGCAGCGGGTCGACCCGGACGCCCTGATCGAACGGCTCACCGCGATCCAGCGGTTCCTGGGCGCGGTGGACGGCCACGTGCCGGACGCCCAGCTCGTCGCCGCGCACACAGTGGTCGAGCGCGCCGGTGACCGGCTGGCGCTCTCCGGCCGGCACACGGTGGTCGCGCTCGCCGGTGCGACCGGCAGCGGCAAGTCGAGCCTGTTCAACTCGCTGGCGCGGCTCGACCTCTCCCCGGTGGGCGTACGCCGGCCCACCACGGGTGTCGCGCACGCCTGCGTGTGGGGCCCGCTGGACGGTGCGGTCCGGCTGCTCGACTGGGTCGGGGTGCTGCCCCGGCACCGGTTCGTCCGGGAGAGCCCGCTCGACGGCGACGACGAGTCGAACCTGCACGGCCTGGTCCTGCTCGACCTGCCGGACTTCGACTCGGTGCAGCACGGGCACCGGCTGGAGGTCGACCGCCTGCTCGGCCTGGTCGACCTGGTGGTCTGGGTGGTCGACCCGCAGAAGTACGCCGACCGCGTGATCCACACCAGCTACCTGCGTGAGTTCCACAGGCACAAGGACGTCACAGTCGTGGTGCTCAACCAGGCCGACCGGCTGCACCCGACCGAGTTGCCGAAGGTCCTCGACGACCTGCGCCGGCTGCTCGACGCCGACGGGCTGGGCGGGGTGCCGCTGCTGCCGACCGTCGCAGTGGACCCGAACGGGCTGGACGGGCTGCGGGCCGAGCTGGAGCGTACGGTCGCCGAACGGCAGGCCGCCCTGCGCCGGCTCTCCGGCGACGTGGACGCCGTGGTGGCCGATCTCGAACCGCTCGTGGGGCCGGAGCCGCCGCGCACCCGGCCCGGTGACGCCTCGGCGCAGGAGCTGACCCGGGCCCTGGCCGGGGCGGCCGGGGTGCCGACCGTGGCGCAGGCGGTCGAGGGCGCGTACCGGCACCGGGCGGTCGGCAACACCGGCTGGCCGCTGCTGCGGAGCTGGCGGAAGCTGCGGCCGGATCCGCTGCGCCGGTTGCACCTGCCCGGACAGGATCCGGACGCACCGGCGGAGAGCCTGGTCGCGGCCACCTCCGTACCCGATCCGACAGCCGCACAGCGCTCGGCGCTGACGCTGGCGATCCGCGCGGTGGCCGACCGGTCCGGCGCCGGTCTGCCGGCGCCGTGGCCGACGGCGGTGACCGCCGCGGCGCGGGCCCGGCAGGCCGACCTGCCGGGTGCGCTCGACCACGCGGTCGCCGCGACCGACCTCGGCATGGACCGGCGGCCTGCCTGGTGGCGGGTGGTCGGCGTGCTCCAGTGGGTGGTCACCCTGGCCGCGCTGGCCGGCCTGGCGTGGCTGCTCCTCGGGTACGCGCTGCGCCTGCTCGGCCTGCCGGAGCTGGAGCACCCGACGCTCGGCGTGGTGCCCTGGCCCACCGTCCTGCTGCTCGGTGGCCTGCTGGCCGGGCTGGTCGTCGCGGCGGTCACCCGGCCGGTGGTGGGGTGGGCCGCCCGGCGGGCCCGGCGGCGGGCCGAGGAGCGCCTGCTCACCTCGGTGGGCAGCATCGGGGAGAAGTACGTGCTGGACCCGGTCTGGGCGGTGCTGGCGCGCTACGGCACGGCCCGGGACGCGCTACGTGAGGCGGAACGGCGCTGAACCCGGCGTGCTGACCGGTGTGGCGGCGGCCGGTGCGGCGTAGGGTCGATGCATGGCCACGCCACAGACCCCCTACGACGCGGTGCTGCACGCCGCGCGCGACGTGACGAGGCTCGACTCGGCCCTGGACGCGGAGATGCTCGGCGCCGCGTTGCTGGGCAGCGTCTACGCCGTCGCGGAGCACGACCGGGAGCAGTCCGTCCGCGAGTTCGTCTCCGGCTTCCTCGCCGCCACGTCCCGGCGCCGCAGCGCCTCCGCGACCACACTGCGGGCCGTCTTCGCCGCCCTGGTGCCCGACGCCGAGGGCGCCGCCCGGGTCCGGCCCGGCGCGCACGCCCCGTCGTGGGCCGGCCAGCTCGGCCGGGTACGCGTCACCGGCGCCTGGGCCTACGGCGACGTGTACGGCGACCAGACCTCCTACCTCGCCACGTTCGCGTACGACGACGAGGAGGAGGGCGGCCCGGAGCACGCGCTGGTGGCCCTCGTCGACCACAACATCGGCATCACCAAGGACGTCTTCGTCGGCGGCCCGGCCGGACGGATCGTCGAGCAGGCCCGGGAGATCTGCACCGAGGACGAGTTCACCTGGTTCCGCGCCGAGGACCCGGCCCGGATGCACGCCGAGGTGAGCCGTCACCTGGCGGTCACCGACGACCTCACCGAGCTGCCCGCACAGGGCTCGCTGGCCACCGACCGGGCGCTCGTGGGCGCGCGGCTGGCCGTACTCCCGGGGCCGACCCCGCCGGCCGATCCGGCGGTCGTGCCGCCGCTCACCGACGAGGAGCGCACCCGCATGGTCCGTGCCTTCCTCGACTCGCCCGAGGCGGCCCGGTTCGGGCTGCCCGAGGTGGCCGACGGCGAGCTGGCCTCGCTGCACTTCTGCCTCGGCCTGCTGCTCGACCACGCGGCCGGCTTTCCCGACGCCGACCCGATGCGGTGGAGCCCGATGGTCGCCGAGCTGTTCCTGCTCGACTGGGTGCACCGCCGGGCCGTGCTGGACATGGACGACGCGGCGATGCTGCCCCGGGTGCTGCGCGCCTGGGCGGCGTACGCGGCCCGGCAGCGTGGGCTGTCGCAGGCGGCCGCCGCCCGGACGGACGAGGCGATCACGGAGATGGTGCCGGAGTTCGCCCGGCTCTACAGCACCGGCGAGCGGCGCAGCCCGGCCACCGCGGCGGTGGCCCAGCTCATGGCGGACGGGGTGGACCCGGACGACCCGGAGGCGCTCGACGCCTGGATCGAGGCGAACCGTCACCGCCTGACCGACGACCCGGCCTAGGCGGCCGCGCCTCGCCTGATCGGCATCATGTGGATCATGAGGTGTGGGAGACCGCCGGGCCGGACGGGACAGACGTGGCGGACGGATCGGCGGGACCGGACGGATCGGCGGGGCCGGACGGATCCGATGGGCTGGACGGATCCGATGGGCTGGACGGGCCGGACGAGCCTCCCGAGGGCGTCGGCTCGGCGGTCGTGACCGACGGCTCGGGGCTCGGGCTCGGGCTCGGCTCGGGCGTCGGCGAGGGCGGGTCCGACGGGGAGGATGACGGCGACGGCGACGGCGACGGCGAGGGCGACGGCGAGGGCATCGGCGACGGGCTCGGCGGACGGACCGGTGTGGGCCGGACCGGCGCGGACGGCGGCGGGGGCGCGGCGACCGGGCGGGACCGGTGCCGGGAGCCGAGGTCGCTGTCGTCGGGCAGGGCCGGTGCCGCCGGGAGCACCGGCCGCGCCGGGGGCACCGCTGTCACGTCGACGGCGGGCGTGGGCGTGGGCGTGGACGGCACCGGGGCCTGGGTGCCCCGGGGCATCGGGATGACCACCGGGCCGACCGAGGGGGTCGGCAGGAACGGCGTGCTGGTGTCGGGGAGGGCACTGCTGCCGACGGTGGCCGAGCCGGTGCTGATCGCGGCGAGGATCGGCATCGACGCGGTGCCGGCGAGCAGTGCCACGGTGAGCAGGTAGCCACGGCTGGGACCGCCGGTGCCGGGGGCGCGGTGCGCACCCACGACTCGGCGGTACGGGGAGGCGGGCAGTGCCCGGTGCCGGCCGAGGAAGGGCGTACCGGGCGGACCCTCTGGTTCGGACACCGGCACACTCCTCACGTACGGACGGGACGGGGAGAGCACGCGCGGATATTCGGACAAATGCCGCGCGAGGGCTCATCGCCAGCTTGACCCAGTGACACTCAGTTCACCAGCCGCAACCGCGTGTCGACACACAATTTGTGCGTCGACCGCTCCCGTCACCGCGGACAAAAGCGGTTATCCGTCATGAACCTGATGGAACCTCACCGGCGGGGGAGGCCATACTGTGGGCCCGCTCACCTCCTCTGCAATCATTCAGACACGACGGCAACGCAGCCGCCACCTCCGCGTACCCCGCGGCTGGTGCGGAACGGCGCCGGCGCTCCCGGGCCTGGGTCTGTCCCCGACCGACTCCGGCTCACGCCGCGCGGCAACCCCTACCGGGGTCAGGCGCGGTCGCCAGGGACCGACCCGGCACCAGCCGGGCGGGCGCACGAGGTGCTCGGCTCGGGTAACCCCCGGCGCCGGCGCAGACAGACAGGGAGAGACGGATGGCAAAGGGCGACCCCGGGGCCGCCACCCGCAGCAAGCGGGCCGCACCCCGCACCAGACGCGCCGCCGCGACCGGTGAACCGGAACTCGTACAGCTGCTCACCCCCGAGGGTGAGCGGATCGAGAGCGCGCTCGGCCCGGACGGGACCGAGTACCGCGTCGACTTCACCGACGAGGAATACTGCGGGCTGTACCGCGACCTCGTCCTGGTCCGCAAGCTGGACGCCGAGGCCACCGCCCTGCAGCGCCAGGGCGAGCTGGGACTGTGGGCCAGCCTGCTGGGCCAGGAGGCCGCGCAGGTCGGCTCCGGCCGGGCGCTGCGCACGCAGGACATGGCGTTCCCGACCTACCGCGAGCACGGCGTGCTCTACTGCCGCGGCATCGACCCGATCATGCCGCTGGGCCTGTTCCGCGGCGTCGACCAGGGCGGCTGGGACCCGAACGAGTTCAAGTTCAACATGTACACGATCGTCATCGGGGCGCAGACCCTGCACGCGACCGGGTACGCCATGGGTGTCGCAATGGACGGCAAGACCGGCGGCGAGGACGGCGAGGCGGTCATCGCCTACTTCGGCGACGGCGCCACCAGCCAGGGCGACGTCAACGAGTCGTTCGTCTGGGCCAGCGTCTTCAACGCCCCGCTGGTGTTCTTCTGCCAGAACAACCAGTACGCCATCTCCGAGCCGCTGGAGCGGCAGACCCGCGTGCCGCTGTACCGGCGGGCCGGCGGGTTCGGCTTCCCCGGCGTCCGGGTGGACGGCAACGACGTGCTCGCGTCGTACGCGGTGACCCGGCACGCGCTGGACAACGCGCGCAACGGCCAGGGCCCGAGCCTGATCGAGGCGTACACCTACCGGATGGGCGCGCACACCACCTCCGACGACCCGACCCGCTACCGCATCGCCAGCGAGGTCGAGGCGTGGCAGGCCAAGGACCCGATCGCCCGGATGAAGGCGTTCCTGACCAAGCAGAAGATCGCCGACGAGTCGTTCTTCACCGCTGTCGACGAGCAGGCCCGCACCGAGTCGGTGCACCTGCGCGAGCGCGTGCTCGCCATGCCCGACCCGCAGCCGGTGACCATGTTCGACCACGTCTACCCCAACGGCTCTCCCGAGCTGGACGAGCAGCGGGCCCGGTTCACGCAGTACATGGAGTCCTTCGAGGGGAGCGCGCACTGATGGCCACGGAGACGCTCACCCTCGGCAAGGCGCTCAACACCGGCCTGCGGCGGGCCCTGGAGAACGACCCCAAGGTCGTCATCATGGGCGAGGACGTCGGCAAGCTCGGCGGCGTGTTCCGGATCACCGACGGTCTCCAGAAGGACTTCGGCGACCAGCGCGTGATCGACACCCCGCTGGCCGAGTCCGGCATCATCGGCACCGCTGTCGGCCTCGCCATCCGCGGCTTCCGGCCGGTCTGCGAGATCCAGTTCGACGGCTTCGTCTACCCCGCGTACGACCAGATCGTGTCGCAGGTGGCGAAGATGCACTACCGCTCGCAGGGCAAGGTGCGGATCCCGATGGTCATCCGCATCCCGTTCGGCGGCGGCATCGGCGCTGTCGAGCACCACTCCGAGTCGCCCGAGGCGTACTTCGCGCACACCGCCGGTCTGAAGGTGGTGAGCTGCGCGAACCCGCAGGACGCGTACGTGATGATCCAGCAGGCGATCGCGTCGGACGACCCGATCGTGTTCCTGGAGCCGAAGCGGCGCTACTGGGAGAAGGGTCCGGTGGACCTGGACGCGCCGATCGTCGACGCGTACCCGCTGCACGCGGCCCGGGTCGCGCGGCCCGGCACGGACGCGACGGTGCTGGCGTACGGCCCGATGGTCCGCACCGCGCTCGACGCGGCCACCGCCGCCGCCGAGGACGGCCGCGAGCTGGAGGTCATCGACCTGCGCACGATCTCGCCGCTGGACCTGACCGCCGCGTACGAGTCGGTGCGGCGCACCGGCCGCTGCGTGGTGGTGCACGAGGCCCCGGGCAACCTGGGTCTCGGGTCGGAGATCGCGGCCCGGATCACCGAGGAGTGCTTCTACTCCCTGGAGTCCCCGGTGCTGCGGGTGACCGGCTTCGACACCCCCTACCCGGCCGCCCGGGTGGAGGAGGAGTACCTGCCCGACCTGGACCGGGTGCTCGACGCCGTCGACCGCACGTTCGGCTGGTGAGCGGCATGTCCCGGATCAAGGAGTTCAACCTTCCCGACCTGGGCGAGGGCCTGACCGAGGGCGAGATCCTCGCCTGGCTGGTCAAGGTCGGCGACGACATCGAGCTCAACCAGCCGATCGTCGAGGTCGAGACCGCCAAGGCGGCGGTCGAGATCCCGGCGAAGTGGGCCGGACGGGTGCAGGCGATCTTCCACCCGGAGGGGTCCACTGTCGAGGTCGGCGTGCCGATCATCGCGATCGACACCGACCCGAACGCCGGGCCGATCGAGGAGTCGACCACCGCCGCCCCGGCGTCGGACCTGCCCGCACCGTCGGCCGCGGCGCTCGCCGCGGTCGAGGTCGCGCCGGCCGAGGGCATGGTCGAGCCGGGCCTGATCGGCGGTGTCGCCCCGGGTGGGCGTACCGCCGTGCTGGTCGGCTACGGCCCGCGCAACGCCCCGGCGAAGCGCCGCCCGCGCAAGGGCGACGTACCGGCTCAGCCGGCGGCACCGGTTCAGGCCGCCGCCCCGGCGGCACCCGCGCCGGCCGCGCCCGCGCCGGTGGCGCCTGTTCCCGCGACGGCGGTGAACGGCAACGGCCGGGTCTCCGGTCCGGTGCTGGCCAAGCCGCCGGTCCGCAAGCTGGCGAAGGATCTCGGCATCGACCTGGCCACGCTCACCGGCTCGGGTCCGCTGGGCTCGATCACCCGTGAGGACGTACAGCGGGCGGCGAGCGCGACAGCGACGGCGGCCGAACCGCAGCCGGTCGCGGCACCGGCCGCGTCGGCCGCGAGCTTCGGCGCGGACCGCGAGCAGCGCATCCCGGTCAAGGGGGTACGCAAGCTCACCGCGGAGAACACGGCCCGCTCGGCGTTCACCGCCCCGCACGTGACGGAGTTCCTGACCGTCGACGTGACCCGGGCGATGAAGGCGCTGGACCGGCTCCGCGACCGGCGCGAGTGGCGCGACGTCCGGGTGTCGCCGCTGCTGCTGGTCGCCAAGGCGGTGCTGCTGGCGGTCAAGCGGTACCCGATGGTCAACTCGACCTGGGCCGGCGACGAGATCGTGGTGAAGGAGTACGTCAACCTCGGCATCGCGGCGGCCACCGAGCGCGGCCTGATCGTGCCGAACATCAAGGACGCCGGGCGACTCTCGCTGCGCGAGCTGGCGGACGCGATGACGGAACTGGTGCAGACCGCGAAGTCGGGCAAGACGTCCCCGGCGGACATGTCCGGCGGCACGCTCACCATCACCAACGTCGGCGTCTTCGGCGTCGACACCGGTACGCCGATCCTGCCCCCGGGCGAGTCGGCGATCCTCGCCTTCGGCGCGGTACGGGAACAGCCGTGGGTGCACAAGGGCAAGGTGAAGCCGCGCCTGGTGACCACGCTGGGTCTGTCCTTCGACCACCGGATCATCGACGGTGAACTGGGTTCGAAGTTCCTCCGCGACATCGGGGACTTCCTGGCCGACCCGGAGGCGGCGCTGCTCGCCTGGACCTGACGCACCACCGCTCCGGTCACGGCCGGTGTGCCACGGGTGAACGCCCGGCACACCGGCCGTGACCTTTTGGGAAAGGAATCATCGGATCATGGGGCATGAGTGCCTACGATCCTTCGGCACGTGGCTCAGCTCACCTAATAATCGATGGCGCTCGGCGGTCCGGTGCGCTTGAATAGAGGCATCAAGGGGCTGACAACCGAATAGCCAGGAGGAGAGACCCAAGATGAGCATGATCGAGCGAATCCGCACCCGCCGCGACGCCAACCGCCGCGCCCGCGCCATCGAGCACGCGCTGCGTTCCGCCAACTCGCCCGCGGTCCGCGAGGAGCTTCTCGCCATCGCCCAGCGTCACATGAGCTGACGCCACCGACCTTTCTCACCTCCTCCAGTTCGGAGACCCGCCCGGCACCGGGCGGGTCTTCGGCGTATCGGCATCGGTCGGCACCGGGATTCCACCTCGCTTCACCGCCCGGTACGGTTGGCACGGTCGCCAACCGGCTGACTCCGGACGGATGCGGGGCAACGAAACCCGTCGACGTCGTCCGGTGACTTTCGGTGACCGCTGATGCTCCCCCGGGCGGTCCCGGGCGACCACCGGATACGGTGCGGGGAGCGCGCACGGCCGGTACCCGCCGGCGACGCCGGCAGCTGTGCCGACGGTTCCCCGACCGGCATCGGCGGCCGACCTGTGATGGAGGAGGCGCACCCATGACGTCCGAGGCTCCGCACCGCCCCGGCCAGGAGCCGGGCGAGGTGTCGCCGGGCACCGGCGGACCGGTGCCGTACGGCGAACAGCCGGCGCAGCAGGACAACGGGTACAACGGCGCACCCGACCTCGGCTGGGCACCGCCCCCGCCGGCCGGTCGGCCCGCGCAGCCGGCCCCGGCCTGGGCCGCGAACGACGACCAGCCGCCCGCGTGGGCCCCGCCCGCGGGTCAGCCGGTGACCGGGCGGGCGACCGCCCAGGTTCCGCAGCCCGCCTGGGGCGGCAACGACCAGGGCAACCCCGCCTGGGCCGGTTCCGGTGACCCCGCCTGGGGCAACCAGGAGCAGTCCGGCCCGGACCGCGGCGCCGAGCAGGCGCCGCCCGCCTGGGCCGCCACGCCGCCGGGCAGCCCGGCCGAGCCGTCGCAGGCCCCCTGGGCCGCCGACCGGAACCGCCCCGGATGGGGCTCCGGCGAGCAGCCGGGCTGGTCGCCGTCCGGTGACCCGGCCGCCCGCGGCACCGGTTACGTGCCCGCACCGGCCACCGTGCCGAACGAGACCTGGGTGACGCCCGCCTCCGCGGACGACCCGAACCGCTCCGGCGGCTTCGCGCCCACCGGGGGGCAGCACGACGACGGCGCCGGTCGAGCCGGTGGCTGGGCCGCCGCCGGGCAGCCGGACGACCCGAACCGCTCCGGCGGCTGGACCCCGCGCGACGAGCAGCCCGCCGCGTCCGACGACCCGAACCGCTCGGGCGGCTGGAGCCCGCGGGAAAGCCAGCCGGCCTGGGCGCCGGGTCAGCAGACCGGCGCCACCTGGCCGCCGGCCGACCCGCCCGCACGTGCCGCCGCCGCGGTCTCCGTGCCGGGCGCCGCCCGGCCGGACAACACCTGGTCCACTCCGGAGCAGTCCGACCAGGACGGCCGGTCGGCCGAGGACAGTGGCGGCTGGCGGGCAACCGCTGGATCGCAGCACGACGAGGGACAGCGTTCCGGCGGCTGGCCCGCCGAGAACCGGTCCGGTGGCTGGGACGAGCCGGCCCGCACCGAGGACCCGGACCGCTCCGGTGGCTGGGCCGCCGGGCGCGCCGTGAACCCCGCCGAGACTTCGCAGCCGGGCGGCTGGGAGCCGAACCAGGGCCGGCAGACCGGCGGCTGGGGTGACGGCGGCGCCGTACCGCAGCAGCGTGACGCCGGTGAGCAGGCCGGCGCCTGGAGCGGCGCGGCCTCCGTACCGCAGCAGCACGAGTCCGGGCGGCCGGCGGACGAGCCGGCGCAGCCCGCCCGGGGCGCCGCCGCCCCGGCGGAGGCCCGCGCGAGCGTGTCCGTGCCGGCGCCCGACGCACCCGCCGGCTGGAGCGGCAACCAGGACGAGCGCCCGGCGCCCGAGCCGTGGCCGCAGGCCGAGGCGTGGGGCCGGTCCGAGGACTCCGCCCCGGCCTATCAGCCCGCCCCCGCGCCGGGCATCTCCCCCGGCAACGCCGTGCCGCTTCCGGCACAGCAGCAGCGGGTGCCGGGCGCCGCCCTCGCCGCGTCGCCGCCCACCGACCGCCCGGGGACCGAACCCCAGGGGTACGAGCCGGAGCGCGGCGACGGCGGCTGGGCCGCGTCCCGACCCGAGGAGCCGCAGCCGCCTGCCGTTCCCGGACCGCGTACCTCCCCGGAGGGCGGCCCGGTCTCGGCGAGCGCGTCGGTCCCGGTGGCCAGCCGGGTCACCCCACCGTCCGACCAGCCGCTGCCGACCGGCGGCCCCACGCCGCAGCCCCGGGTGTACGGCCGGCCCGCCCGCCCGGAGCCCGAGGACGCCCTCGAGCGGGACGAGCCCGGGTTCCCCGGCCAGGACGGGCCGCCCTTCCCCGGCCCGCAGTCGCGGCCCGAGGACGCCGACGGCCCGCACGGGTACGCCGGCACCCCCTCCGCGCCGGCCGCGCCGCCGTCGTTCCCCGTCGGTGTGCCGTCCTTCATGGACCAGCCCGGTAACACCCGCCCCGCCAACGGCGTGCACCCGGGCGGCGGGCAGCCCGACGCCGCCCGTGACCCGTTCGGCGGCCCGCAGAGCCCGTACGGCGCTCCCGGCGGCCAGGACGCGTTCAGCGGACCGGGCGGCCGGCCGGAACCGTTCGGCGCACCGGGCGGCCGGCCGGAACCGTACGGCGCGCCGGGCAGCCAGCCGGAACCGTTCGGTGGCCCCGGCGGCCAGCCGGAACCGTACGGCGGACCGGGCGGCCCCGGCGGGCAGCAGGATCCGTTCGGCGGGCCGGGCGGGCAGCAGGCACCGTTCGGCGGCCCGGCCGGCCGGGCCGAGTCGTTCGGCGAGCCGGAACGGTTCGGCCCGCCCGCCGGGGGACGCGCCTCGGTCGCGGTACCCGGCCAGGGCCCGGCCGGTGGTGCGAACGCCTTCCCGCCGCCGCCCCAGCAGGCACCGCCGGCCTGGTCGCAGGACGGTCCCGGTGCCGAGCCGGAGCAGGGCCGCTTCGACGCGTTCAAGCCGGACACCGACGAGTCGCAGACCGAGGCGCCCCCGCCGAAGGTACGCAACGGCCGGGTGCTCGCCGCCGTGCTGATCGCAGCGGTGCTGATCCTCGCCGTACCGCTCGGCCTCCTGATGCTGCTCGGCAAGGTCGGCGACAAGTCGGCCGGATTCGACCCGGCGGTCGGCTCCTGCGTGAAGCAGTCCGGCACGACCGCCGTGGACGCCGACTGCGGCGAACCGGGTGCGTTCAGCGTGGTGTCGAAGGTGGACAACAAGGACAAGTGCGCCGACCTGACGCAGCCCTCAATCTCGGTCGAGGGCGGCGGGACCACCCGGGTGCTCTGCCTGAAGCCCGCCGGCCAGTAGACGCACGTACGCGGAGCGCTCATCCCTCGCGGGGTGGGCGCTCCGCGCCGTTGCGGTGTGCGTCTGTTCACCAGGGGATCGCCGGAAGCCCGCCGGGCCGGTGCGGCACGATGGGGGCATGAGCGCACGTGTACGGGCACCGGAACTACGGGGTCGGGCCTGGCTGAACACCGGCGGCAGGGCCGTCACGCTGGCCGACCTGCGAGGCAGGATCCTACTGCTCGACTTCTGGACGTTCTGCTGTATCAACTGCCTGCACGTGCTCGACGAGCTGCGCCCGCTCGAAGACAAGTACGGCGACGTCCTGGTCGTGATCGGCGTGCACTCGCCGAAGTTCGAGCACGAGAAGGACCCGGCGGCGCTGGCCGCTGCCGTCGAGCGGTACGGCGTGCACCACCCGGTGCTCGACGACGCCGAGATGGACATGTGGCAGCAGTACGCGGCCAAGGCATGGCCGACGCTCGCCGTGGTCGACCCCGAGGGGTACGTGGTCGCCACCATGGCCGGCGAGGGGCACGCCGAAGGGCTGTCGCGGCTGATCGACGAGTTGATCGCCACCCACGAGGCGAAGGGCACGCTGCACCGGGGCGAGGGCCCGTACGTGCCGCCGTCCGAGCCGGACACCGCCCTGCGGTTCCCCGGCAAGGCCGTCCCGCTCGACGGCGGGAACCTGCTGGTCAGCGACTCGGCCCGGCATTCCCTGGTCGAGCTGGCCGCCGACGGCGAGACGGTGGTCCGCCGCATCGGCGCCGGTTCCCGGGGCCGCACCGACGGCCCGGCCTCGGCCGCCACGTTCGCCGAGCCGCAGGGGCTCTGCCTGCTGCCGCCGCACGTGGCGGAGGTGGCCGGTTACGACGTGGTCGTCGCGGACACGGTCAACCACCTGCTGCGCGGCGTACGGCTGTCCTCCGGCGAGGTGGTCACCGTGGCCGGCACCGGGCGGCAGTGGCGCTCGGCCGTCGACGACCACGCGCACGACGCCCGCGCCGTCGACATCTCCTCCCCGTGGGACGTGGCCTGGTACGACGACCGGGTGGTCGTGGCGATGGCCGGTATCCACCAGCTCTGGTGGTTCGACCCGATCAAGCGGACCGCTGGCATGTACGCCGGGACCACCGTCGAGGCGCTGCGCGACGGCCCGCTGCCGGACGTGTGGATGGCCCAGCCGTCCGGGTTGTCGGTCTCGGCCGACGGTGCCCGCCTCTGGGTGGCCGACAGCGAGACCAGCGCGATCCGGTGGGTCGAGAGCGGTGAGATGCACACCGCCGTCGGTCAGGGCCTGTTCGACTTCGGGCACGTCGACGGCCCGGCCGACCAGGCGTTGCTCCAGCACCCGCTGGGGGTGTGCGCGCTGCCCGACGGCTCGGTGCTGATCGCTGACACGTACAACGGGGCGGTGCGCCGCTTCGATCCGGAGACCGGACAGGTCGGCACCGTGGCGGACGGGCTGGCCGAGCCGAGCGACCTGGTGCTCACCGGCGAGGGCGATGTCCTCGTGGTGGAGTCGGCCGCGCACCGGCTGACCCGGCTGGCGCCGGGCGCGCTGACGTCGGCCGGCGCGAACACGGTGGACGGCCCGCGGCACCGGTTGGAACGCAAGCCGACCGATGTGGCGGCCGGGGAGCTGACGCTCGACGTGATCTTCACGCCGGCGCCGGGGCAGAAGCTCGACGAGACGTACGGGCCGTCGACCCGGCTCGTGGTCTCGGCGTCCCCGCCGGAGCTGCTGGTCGAGGGCGCCGGCACGACCACCGACCTGTCCCGCAGGCTGGTGGTCAGCGGCGACGTGGCGCAGGGGGTGCTCCAGGTGACCGCCCAGGCGGCGACCTGCGACGCCGACGTGGAGCACGCGGCCTGCCACCTGACCCGGCAGGACTGGGGCGTGCCGGTCCGGGTGGTCACCGGCGGCGCGACCCGCGTACCGCTGGTCCTGCGCGGGATGGACGCCTGACGGTGCGTGTTAAGAAGGGCCCCTTCCTCTACCGGAGGCGTTAAGAGGGGGCCCTTCCTTCACGCGAACGGAGTGGGTGTGACCCCCGCGTCGATGAGCGCGGCCCGCACGAGCTCCGCGCACCGCACCGCGCCCGGGGTGTCACCGTGCAGGCAGATCGACTCGACCGGGGCGGGGATCACCGTCCCGTCCACGGCGACCAGCGTCCGCTCGACGGCCATCCGTACCGCCCGGACGGCCACCTGTTCCGGGTCGGTCACCAACGCGTCCGGTGAGCTGCGCGGCACCAGCGTGCCGTTGGGGAGGTAGTTGCGGTCGGCGAACCCCTCGGCCACCACCCGCAGGCCGGCACCGGCCGCGAGCTGGGCCAGCACGGTGCCGGGCTGGCAGAGCACCGGCAGCTCGTGGTCGTATCCGCTGATCGCCGCCACCAGCGCGGCGGCCTGCGATTCGTCGCGGGCCGCCGCGTGGTAGAGCGCACCGTGCGGTTTGAGGTAGCGGACCCGGGTGCGGTACAGGCGGCAGAACGCGTCGAGCGCCCCGAGCTGGTAGATCGTCTCGTCGCGCAGCTCGGCGAAGTCGTACGCGATGTGCCGCCGGCCGAAGCCGGCGAGGTCCCGGTAGCCGACCTGCGCGCCCACGGCCACGCCGCGTTCGGCGGCGCCGGCGCAGACCCGGTGCATGGTGGCCGCGTCGCCGGCGTGGAAGCCGCAGGCGACGTTCGCGGAGCTGATCAGGTCGAGCAGGGCGTGGTCGTCGCCCAGCCGCCAGCTTCCGAATCCCTCGCCCAGGTCAGCGTTGAGGTCCATGGAACGTCACCGTAGTGCCTGGCCGGGCCTGGGCGAGCGCTGTCACGTCGTCCACCACCCCGATGACCGGGTACCCGCCGGTGGTGGGGTGGTCGGCCAGGAACACCAGCGGCCGGCCGTCCGGCGGCACCTGCACCGCGCCGAGCACCAGGCCCTCGCTGGGCAGTTCGCCGGCCACCGCGCGGGTCACCGCCGCGCCGGCCAGCCGCGCGCCGACCCGGTTGCTGGCCGGGCTCACCGTGTACGCGCCGCGGCACAGCAGGTCCAGTGCCTCGGGGGTGAACCAGTCCTGCCGAGGGCCGGGGCGCACGGTGAGCCGAAGTTCGTCCGGGAGCGGTCGCATGACGGCGAGGTCGACCGGGGCGGGTGGGCCGGCCGGGGTGCCGAGGGGCAGCCGGTCGCCGTCGCGCAGTGGCGGCGGTCCGAGGCCGGAGAGCGTGTCGGTGGCGCGGCTGCCGAGCACCGGCTCGACGGCGATCCCGCCGCTGACCGCGAGCCAGGTCCGCACCCCGGCGCGGGCCGGTCCGACGCGCAGCACCGCCCCGGCGGGCAGCGCCAGCGGCCGTCCCACGTCCCCCGGGCGGCTCTGCGCGGTCCCGGCCCGCCAGAGCACGTCGGCCGGGGCGCCGGTGAGGGCGACAGCCACCGCCCGGGTGACGCGCAGTACGCAGCCGGTCATGGTGATCTCCAGCCCGGCGGCGCGCTCGTCGTTGCCGACGAGCCGGTTGGCCAGGCGCAGGGCGGCCGGGTCGAGGGCGCCGGAGCGGGGTACGCCGAGGTGCGCCCACCCGGGCCGGCCCTGGTCCTGCACGGTGGTGAGCGCCCCGGCCCGCAGCACCTCGATCACGGCGCGTCGACCAGCCGGACGCGGGTGCCGGGGGTGAGCCGGGCGGGCGGGTCGGCGTGCACGTCGAACAGTGGCAGGTCGGTTCGGCCGACGAGCAGCCAGCCACCGGGTGACGCGGTGGGGTAGATGCCCGCGTACGGGCCGGCGAGCGCGACCGAGCCGGCCGGCACCCGGGTACGCGGCGTGGCGAGCCGGGGCACCGACAGCTCGGGCGGCAGCCCGGTCAGGTACGCGAACCCGGGCGCGAACCCGCAGAACGCGACCCGGAACTCGGTGCGCCGCAGCCGGTCGACGACTGCGGGAACGTCGACGTGCCAGTGGTCGGCGACCAGCGGAAGGTCGGCACCGTCGTACACGACGGGTACCCGGGTCTCGCCGCCGGTCGTGCCGGACGTGGTGGTCCGGGGGCGCCAGCGGGCCAGCCGCGCGGCGGCCGCGTCGGGGTCCGGTACGCCGTCGAGCAGCACGGTGACCGCGCCGGGGACGATCTCGGTGGCGGTCAGCTCGCCCGCCTCGCGCCGGTGCCACAGTTCGGCCCGCCACGCCTGTGCCTGCTCCGGGTCGTCGCAGTCGAGCAGCAGGGCGTGTGCCCCGACCGGCCGGATCCGCATCCGGTCATCCTTTCGCCGGCTGACGTGACGGTCCACACTACTTGCAAGTAACCTACGGCGTCGTAACCTATTGAGGTGACGACCTCCGCACCGTTCCGGCTCCGGCCGGCCGACATCGGGAAGCCGCGCATGCGCGGCTGGCTACACGCGTACGCGTTCTTCGCCGCTCTCGTCTGCGGCATCGTGCTGTGTTCGATCGCCGCCAGTCGTCCCGGCTGGGCTCCGCTGGTGAGCTGCCTGATCTACAGCTTCACCGTGTGCGGGCTGTTCGGCACCAGCGCGCTCTACCACCGGCGGGTCTGGTCCGAACGCGGCTATCAGATCATGCGCCGGATGGACCACTCGATGATCTTCGTGTTCATCGCCGGTACCTACACACCGTTCTGCGCCCTCCTGCTGGACGACCGGCAGGCCACGATCATGCTGAGCCTGGTCTGGGGCGGCGCGATCGCGGGCGTGGCGGTCAAGTTGATCTGGCCGCACGCGCCACGCTGGGTCTCCGCCCCGCTCTACCTGGCGCTCGGCTGGGTCGCGGTGGCCATGCTGCCGCAGATCCTGCACGCCGGTGGCGTCACCGCGCTGGTGCTGCTGAGTGTGGGCGGCGCGATCTACAGCGTGGGCGCGGTGTTCTACGCGCTGCGCCGGCCGAACCCGTGGCCCACCGTCTTCGGGCACCACGAGTTCTTCCACGCCTGCACGCTCGTCGCCGCGATCTGCCACCACATCGCGATCTACTTCGCGTTGTTCGCCTGAGCCGCGACGGCCGCACCGGCCGCGCCGCACCTCGGACCGCGTCGCGCCGGACCGCGGACATGCGCGAGGGCCCCGCGCCGTTGCGGGGCCCTCGGGTCCTCGGGGGTCAGGCCGGGTAGCCCGAGCCCGGGCGGCGCACCTCGCGGTACTCCTCGCGCACGACGCGGTCGTCGCGCACCGGCACCACCGGCTCGGCAACCACCTGCTCGCGCACCGGGGCGGCCACGACCCGGCGACGGCTGTTCCAGAAGTAGAGCGTGGTGAGCAGGCCGGCGACACCGGCGAGCATGAGCACCCAGCCCACCACGTCGAGGTTCAGCCATCCCAGGTTGGCGTCGACGGCGAACGCGAAGATCGCGCCGAGCGCGATGAGGAAAATGCTGGCACCGATGCCCATGACGTCGCCTCCTTGGCGTCCTGCTGGCGTTTCCTGCCCGCCGCGGCCATGGATGAGGTAGCGGCACCCATCGACATACCCAGGCGCTTTGATCGCCAATCAGGCAAGCTGGGCGGTATGACGGACGGCAGGAACGGGCAGCGGACGCTGGTGCTGCTGCGGCACGCCAAGGCCGAGCAGCCCGCGGGCGGCCGGGACGCGGAGCGGTCGCTCACCGCGCGGGGTCACGCCGACGCGGCGTCGGCCGGCGCCTGGCTGGCCCGGCGGGGGCTGCTCCCCGACGTGGTGCTCTGCTCGCCGGCCCGGCGCACCCGGCAGACCTGGCACGACGTGGCGATGGGCATGACCGGCTCGCCGCCGGAGGGCGGCCCGGCGGGTCCGGTCCCGGCCGTGCGCTACGAGGCAGCCGCGTACGACGCACACCCGGACCAGTTGCTGGACCTCGTGCGAACGGTCGAGCCGACCGCCGGCACCGTGCTGCTCGTGGCGCACAACCCGGGGGTCTCGCTGCTCTCGACGCTGCTCGACCCGCAGCGGGCCGACCCGGACGGGCTACGTACCACCGATCTCGTGGTGCACCGGCCGACGACCCGGTGGGCCGAGCTGGCCCCCGGCGGCGCGCCGCTCACCGCCCGCCACACCGCCCGCGCCTGACCGGTACGACTCAGACCCGGCTGTCGTAGGCCGCCCGGCTGGTGAGCACCTCGTCCATGTGCGTCTCGGCCCAGTCCTTCAAGCCCTGGATCGTCTTGAGCAGCGAGAGCCCGAGTGCGGTCAGCTCGTAGGTGACGGTCACGGGCACTGTCGGCTCGACGGTGCGGGTGACCAGGCCGTCGCGTTCCAGGGCGCGCAGCGTCTGGGTGAGCATCTTCTGGCTGACGCCCGCGAGCGTGCGGGACAGCTCCGAATATCGCATCGGGCGCGGGACGCCTGCGCAGTCGGCGCCGAACCGGTGCGAGCCGTCTGTGCGCAGCGCGGCCAGCACCAGTGTGACCCACTTGTCGGCGATCCGGTCGAGCAGTTGCCGGCTGGGGCACCGGGCCAGGAACGCGTCGTACTCCGCCTTGCTCATTGCCTGCTCCTGTCGCCCGGTGAGTTACGCACTTTCAGGTGCCTACTTCCCGACAAAAAGCTACACCCCGATAGTGGAGGTCGGCACCGCGACCCGGCGGTGCCACGAACGACGACGAGAGCCAAGAGGTACACACATGGCCCGCACCACCCTTCCCGGCGGCACCTGGACGCTTGGCGACCTGACCGTCACCCGGTTCGGCTACGGCGCGATGCAACTCGCGGGCCCCTGGGTCATGGGAGCGCCCGCCGACCACGACGGCGCCCTGGCGGTGCTACGCGAGACGGTCGCGCTCGGCATCACCCACATCGACACCAGCGCGGCGTACGGGCCGTACGTCACCAACCGGCTGATCCGGGAGGCGCTGCACCCGTACCCGGAGTCGCTGCACGTCGTCACGAAGGTCGGCGCGGACCGGGACGAGCAGGGCGGCTGGCCCACGGCCCGGGATGCCCAGAGCCTGCGCCGGCAGGTCCGGGAGAACCTGGAGACGCTCGGCGTGGACGCGCTCGGCCTGGTCAACCTACGGCTCGGTGACGCCACGGGCCCGCAGCCCGGGTCGCTCGCCGAGGCGCTGGAAACGCTCGCCGCGCTCCAGCAGGAGGGTATGATCCGCCACCTGGGCCTGAGCAACGTGACGCCGGAGCAGGTGGCCGAGGCGCGGAGGATCGCGCCGATCGTCTGCGTCCAGAACCGGTACAACCTGGCCTACCGCGGTGACGACGACCTGATCGACGAGCTGGCCGGGCAGGGTGTCGCCTACGTGCCGTTCTTCCCGCTCGGCGGCTTCACGCCGTTGCAGTCCTCGGCGTTGTCGGCGGTGGCCGAACGCCTGAGGGCGACGCCGATGGGCGTCGCCCTGGCCTGGCTGCTGCGGCGCTCGCCGAACATCCTGCTGATCCCCGGCACGAAGTCCGTCGCGCACCTGCACGAGAACGTCGCCGGAGCGGGGCTGGCCCTCTCCGGCGACGACCTCGCCGAGCTGGACCGGATCGGGCGCTGAGCCTCGGCGTCAGGACGGCGGAGCCGTCGGCGGAGGCGGGTCGGGCGGCGGCGGCATCATCGCGGTCGGATGCGAGAGCCGGTTCTCCTCCACGATGAGTGTGCGGGCCCGCTTGCGGCGGTCCTGCCAGAACCACAGCGTGGTCAGCAGGACGCCCAGCCCGGCCAGGATGAACACCCAGCCGACCGCGCGCAGGTCGATCCACCAGACGTTGGCCCGGATGGCGAAGGTCATGATCGCGCCGAGCGCGATGAGAAAGATGGCGCTACCAATGCCCATGTGCGCTGCACTCCCCCGTGCGATGGCCGTGGGCGTACTCCGGTCGTGGTCCGCGACGGTTACCCGCCACCGGGCCGCCTATCCACCCCGGGGCGTACGCACGACGACGGCCGGCGGGCTGGTGCCCGCCGGCCGTCGTCATGAGGGGGAGAGTGACGTTTCAGGGGTGAAAGCCCCCGGAAGGGCTCAGAAAGCCTCCTCCGGGAGGTCCATGATCTCCAGGTCGGCGCCCTCGATGATCCGCCGGTCGGCGCCGATGCGGGGCAGCACCTCGCGGGCGAAGAACCGGGCGGCGGCGACCTTGCCGGTGTAGAAGGACCTGTCGGCCGCGGAGACCTCGCCGGCCAGCGCCTTCAGCGCCACGTCCGCCTGCTTCTGCAGGAGCCAGCCGACCACCAGGTCGCCGATCGCCAGCAGGAAGCGGCGGCTGCCCAGGCCGACCTTGTAGAGCGCGCGGGTGTCGCCGCCCTGGGCCTCGCCCAGCCAGCCGGTCATCACGCCGAGGATGTTCTGGATCTCGGCGAGCGCCTTGCCGAGCGCCTGACGCTCCTCCTTGAGCTGGCCGTTGCCGGCCTCGGAGGCGATGTGCTCCTGGATCTCGGCGGCGACCGCCATCAGGGCCTTGCCGTTGTCCCGGACGATCTTCCGGAAGATCAGGTCGAGGCTCTGGATCGCGGTGGTGCCCTCGTACAGGGTGTCGATCTTGGCGTCCCGGACGTACTGCTCCAGCGGGTAGTCCTGGAGGAAGCCGGAGCCGCCGTAGGTCTGGAGCGACTCGTGGCCGAGCAGCTCGTACGCCCGCTCCGAGCCGACACCCTTGACCAGCGGCAGGAGCAGGTCGTTGACGCGCTTGGCCAGCTTGGTGGCCTTCTCGTCACCGGCCGCCTCGGCGACCGCGACCTTGTCCTGCCAGCTCGCGGTGTAGCAGACCAGCGCGCGCAGGCCCTCGGCGTACGACTTCTGCAGCAGCAGCGAGCGACGCACGTCCGGGTGGTGGGTGACGGTCACCCGCGGGGCGGTCTTGTCCGCCATCTGGGTCAGGTCGGCGCCCTGCACCCGGTTCTTGGCGTACTCCAGCGCGTTCAGGTAGCCGGTGGAGAGCGTGGCGATCGCCTTGGTGCCGACCATCATCCGGGCGTACTCGATGATCATGAACATCTGGCGGATGCCGTCGTGCTTCTCGCCCAGCAGCCAGCCCTTGGCCGGTACGCCGTGCTCGCCGAAGGTCACCTCGCAGGTGTTCGAGACCTTCAGGCCCATCTTGTGCTCGACGTTCGTGGCGTAGACGCCGTTGCGCTCGCCCAGCTCGCCGGTCTCGGCGTCGAAGTGGTACTTCGGCACGACGAACAGCGACAGGCCCTTGGTGCCCGGGCCGCCCACACCCTCGACGCCGACCGGGCGGGCCAGCACGTAGTGCACGATGTTGTCGCTCAGATCGTGCTCACCGGAGGTGATGAAGCGCTTCACGCCCTCGATGTGCCACGAGCCGTCCGGCTGCTGGATCGCCCGGGTACGGCCGGCGCCCACGTCGGAGCCGGCGTCCGGCTCGGTGAGGACCATGGTCGAGCCCCACTGCTTCTCGATGAACAGCCGGGCCCACTTCTTCTGCTCCTCGGTGCCCTCGACGTGCAGCACGTGCGCGAAGGACGGGCCGGAGGCGTACATCCAGACCGGGGCGTTGGCGCCGAGCACCAGCTCGGCGAGCGACCACCACAGGGCGCGCGGGGCGTTGGTGCCGCCCAGGGCCTCCGGCAGGTCCAGGCGCCAGAACTCGGAGTCCATGAACGCCTTGTACGACTTCTTGAACGACTCCGGCAGCGGCGCGGTGTGCGTCGCCGGGTCGAAGACCGGCGGGTTGCGGTCGCTGTCCGAGTAGCTGGCAGCCAGGTCCTCGCGAGCGAGGCGGTCGACCTCGGAGAGGAAACTGCGGGCGGTGTCGACGTCCAGGTCGGTGTACGGCGCCTGGCCGAACGTCCGGTCCGCCCCGAAGACCTCGAACAGGTTGAACTCGAGGTCCCGCACGTTGCTCTTGTAGTGGGTCATGCTCGCTGGCCCCGCTTCCCGGACAGGTGTTACCGATCAGTAACTCCAGACTGTATTACTCACCGGTAGGCAACGACAAGCCGATCTCGGAAGTGACAGCGATTACACACTTCCCGTTCATCAGTCGGCGGCGCCGACCTCCCAGCTCGGAACCGGGGAGGCGGTGGTGCTGCGCGGGCCGACGTACTCCATCAGGACCAGCGCGATGTCGTCGTCGAGCCGGCCGTGCACCCACTCGACAAGGGCCGTCTCCAACGAGGCCAGCCCGTCCGCGACGGTGCCGTGGCCGAGCAGCCGCCAGGCCCGGTCCGCGGTGGGGAAGAACTCGCCGTCCCGGCGCGCCTCGCCCAGCCCGTCGGTGAACAGCAGCAGCCGGTCGCCCGGTTCCAGCCGTTCCACCCGGGGCCGGACGACGGGCATGAAACCGAGCGGCGGCGCGGGCGCGGGCGGCTCCAGCGGGATCACCGCGCCCCGGCGTAGCAGCAACGGCGGCGGGTGCCCGCAGTTGACGATGGTGAGCGTGCCGCCGCGCTCCTCGACCAACGCCGCGGTGACGAAGTCCTCGTCGCCGACGTTGCGGGCCACCGCGCGGTCCAGGTCGGTCACCACCGCGCGCAGGTCGGCCCGCTCGTACGCGACGTGCCGGTAGGAGCCGAGCACGATGCTGGCCAGGCGGACCGCGTCCAGCCCCTTGCCCCGCACGTCACCGATGATCATCCGCACGCCGTACGGGGTGTCCATCACCTCGTACAGGTCGCCGCCGATCTCGGCCGTGGCGGTGGAGGAGATGTACCGCGCGGCCACCGCGAGCGTGCCGACCTGCGGGCCGAGCGGTCGCAACACCGCCTGCTGAGCGACCGAGGCGAGCCGGGACAGTTCCGCGATCCGGTCCGCCTGACGCTGGCGGATCGCCGCCGTGGCACCCGCGATCGCGGTCGCCGCCCCGACGGCTGTCACGTTGACCACAGTCACCAGCGGACTGCCCCGCTCGGCGACGGCGAAGCCGACACCGATGGCGGTGGCCAGGCCGCCGACCGCGAGCACCACCCGCCAGGACGCCAGCGCCGCCGCGAGGAACGGCGCGACCACCATCAGCGCGATGTAGTGCGCCGGGCGGCCGTCCGCCAGCTCCACCGCGACCACGATCGCGAGCAGCGCGAGGGCCGCGCCGAGACCGGCGCGGGATCCGGGACTCAGCGGGCCTCGGCCCGGCTGGAAGGGTTGCGTGCGTACATCGGACAGCATGCCTGATGGACGGGAACGGGAGAATGAACCTGGCCCGTCGGTCGTGGAAGTTCTGCCCGAGTGGCCGGTCAGCCGAGCACCTCGTACCGGACGTTCACGTGGCCGAGGCCGGTCGCGGCGATGGTCGCGAACGCGGCGCGGGACAGGTCCAGGCACCGGCCCTCGATGAACGGGCCACGGTCGTTGATCCGCACCACCACCGACTTGCCGTTGTCCGGGTTGGTGACCCGGACCTTGGTGTTGAACGGCAGCGTCTTGTGCGCCGCGGTGAGCGCGTTCGGGTCGAACGTCTCGCCGTTCGCCGTCATCTGGCCCTCGGCGTAGAAGGAGGCGCCGCAGGAGCCGCTGTCCACGACCTTCGGGCTGCTCGTCTTCTTCGCCGTCGGGGAGGGAAAGGCGGTCCGCGCCTTGCTCCGCGAGGCCGCCTGGGTGCGGCTCGCCTTCGGGCTCGCAGTGGCCTTCGGCGACGGGATGAGGCTCGCGCTCGGCGAGGCCGACGCGGTCGGCGAGGGGGCGGCCGACGTGGCGGCGGGCGTGCTGGGCGGCGTCTGGACCGCGACCGGCCCGGCGGGCGGCTCGGCGGAGGTGAGCCGCACGGCGCCGACGGTACCGCCGACCGCGAGCGCCACACCGACCGCCGCGGTCGCGGCGATGGCGGCGGGCGAGGAGAACCTGCGGGTACGAAGGTGCCTAGCAGCCACCGGCCCGGTCCTTTCGTCAACTGAACAAACCGGCCCGGACCGTAACGAGAGAAGCACTTCCGAAGTCAACGTGATCATGGTGCTATGGCCGCATTTACCCTGGTACGTGTAGCCGATCACGCCACACTCGATCGGCCGAACGGCCCACCGATCCGTCAGGATGGAAACCGTGCTGAGTCGTCGCCTGGTCGAGCTGTTCGGGTGGATCGACCCCGGCCCGGGCAGCACCCACCTGGTCAGCGACATCTCCGGCTGGTGGCGTGACCCCCAGGTGCTGGCCCAGGTCGGACCGGCGGTGGCCGGGCTGTTCCCCGAGGATCACCCGAGTGTCGTGATCGCTCCCGAGGTGACCGGGCTGCTGCTCGGCCCGCTGGTCGCGGTCGCCGCCGGGGCCGGCTTCCTGCCCGCGTACAAGGACGGTGGCGAACGACGCCGGGTCGGGCCGACGCGCTGGGCGCAGACACCCCCCGACCACCGGGGACAGCGGCTGCGGATCGGCGTGGACGGCCGGCGGCTGCGCCCCGGCGACCGGGTGCTGCTGGTCGACGACTGGGTCGACACCGGCGCGCAGCTCGACGCGCTGTGCCGGGTCGTCCGGGACGCCGGGGCCGACCTGATCGGCACCGCCGCGCTCGTCGCGACCTGCCCGCCCGAGGTCGCCGAGCGGCTGAGGCTGCGCGCCCTGGTCACCGGCGCCGACCTGCCGTGAGGCCGCCGGCGGGAGCGGAGCGTGCCGTAGCGTCGGCGGCATGTGGCCCCGCATCGGTGGATTGCGCGCACTCGCCCTCGGCACGCCCGGCGAGCTGCGTACCCGGCTCAACACCCTCGTCCTCTCCGGTCTGAAGACCGCCACCGCCGGTCTCGTGCAGGAGTACGACCAGGAGGGCGAGGAACTGGAGTACGTCGGCGAGCGGCTGGTGCTGGTCGACGACAACGACGGGTTCGTCGGCGTCGTCGAGGTGACAGGCGTCGAGGTGGTGCGCTTCGCCGACGTGCCGTGGGACTTCGCCCGCGCCGAGGGCGAGGGCGACCGCTCGATCGAGGAGTGGCGCGAGGGCCACGACGCCTACTGGGCCCGGCAGGGCACGCCGGTCACCGACGACACCCGGATCGTCTGCCTCCGGTTCCGGCTGGTCTCCACCGAGGGCAGCGTCGGCACCTAACCCGCCCGGCGCAGCTCCGGCAGCAGCGCCGCCGCCTCCACCAGCACCGCCTCGTCGCCCGCGTACCAGCTGCTGGCCCGGGGCCAGTGCGTCACCACGTCGGTGAAGCCCAGCCGGGCCGCCCGGGCCACCTGCTCGGCGAGGAAATCGGCGCTGGTCAACGAGAACACCGGCGCCGAGTCCAGCGACAGGTAGCGGTCGAGCGTCACCGGGTCACGGCCGGCCTCCTCCAGCGTCCGCGTCATCCGGTCCGACAGCTCCGCCACCGTGCCCCACCACGCCTCGACGTCGTCGCCACCGAGCCCGGTGGTGACCCAGCCCTGCCCGAACCGGGCGACCAGCCGCATCGAGCGCGGACCGTTCGCGGCCATCACGAACGGCACCCGCGGCTGCTGGACGCACCCCGGGTTGTTGCGCGCGTCCACGGCGGTGAACCACTCCCCGCGCCAGGTCGTGCCGTCCTCCCGCAGGATCGCGTCGAGCAGCTCGGTGAACTCGGCGAACCGGTCCACGCGCCGCCGGGGCGGCAGCGTCTCGCCGCCGAGCACCGCCGAGTCGAAGCCGATGCCGCCCGCGCCGAGACCGAGCAGCACCCGGCCCTCCGACACGTCGTCCAGCGCGGTCACCTGCCGGGCGAACGCCGCCGGGTGCCGGAAGTTCGGCGAGGCCACGAGCGTCCCGAGCTGCACCCGGGACGTCACGCCGGCCGCCGCGGTGAGCGTCGTCCACGAGTCGAACCACGGCCCGTCGACCAGGTCACGCCAGCCCAGGTGGTCGTAGGTCCAGGCGTGGTCGAAGCCCCACTCGTCCACCTGGGCCCACCGCCGACGTGCTTCCGACCAGCGCTGGTCGGGCAGGATCACGATGCCGATTCGCATGATCGCCAGGGTACGACCCGGGCCGGACATGCCGGCCCGGGTCGCGAGGATCACGCCGCCACGTCGGCGACCACGCACGCGATGTTGTCCGGCGCGCCGGCCGCGTACGCCAGCTCGACCAGGCGCCCGACGGCGTTCTCCGGATCGTCCGCCTCCGCCAGCGCGGCGTGCAGCGCGCCCGGCTCCACCACTGCGGAGAGACCGTCGGAGCAGAGCAGGTAGCGGTCGCCGGGCAGCGCGGTCCGCAGCGCCAGATCCGCCTCCACCTCCGCACCCGCGCCGAGCGCCCGGGCCAGCAGTGCCCGCTGCGGATGCGCCCCGGCCTCGGCCGGTGTGAGCCGCCCCTGGTCGACGAGCGTCTGCACGTACGTGTGGTCCCGGGTGAGCCGGGACAGCTCGCCGCCGCGCAGCAGGTACGCCCGGCTGTCCCCGACGTGCACCAGGGCGAGCCGGCTGCCGCGCCGCACCAGCGCGGTGAGCGTGGTGGCCGGCTGGTCCGCGTCGGTGGCGTGCGCGCGTACCGCCCGGTCGGCCCGGGTCACCGCGTCGGCCAGCGCGGCGAGCAGGTCGCCCCGCGACCCGTCCCCCTGTTCCAGCGGCCGCAGCGCCTCCACCGCCGCAGCGCTCGCCGTGGACCCGGCCGGACCGCGTACGCCGTCGGCGACCGCGAGCAGCGCCGCGCTCGCGTACGCGGTGTCCTCGTTGGAAGCACGGACCGTCCCGGTCTCGCAGCGCGTCGCGTACCGGAAGGTGGTCTCGGACATGGTGGTGCCCCTCTCGCTGAGCCTGTCGACGAGGAGCGCGACGGCCCGGCCGCGCGCCGCGGTGTCCGCGCTGACCTGCCGCCACCAGGCGTCGAGCGCCTCGGCGGCGGCAGCGGGCGGCAGGCCGCAGACGGTACGGATCTCGGCCAGCGGCATCCCGGCCCGGCGCAGCCCGGCGATCAACCGCGCCCGGTCCCGCTGCTCCGGCGCGTAGTAGCGGTAACCCGAGTGCGGGTCCACCGCGGCCGGGGGCAGCACCGACCACGCTGGGCCTTGCCGCAGGGGACGGGTCAAGGCGTCGTCGCCGCCAGTTTGGTAAGCATCCGCCCCAGATGCGGCTCTACCGTGCCGGCCGGGGCGTCGTCCACCTCACCCGGCGTCCACCAGCGGATGCCGGCGAACTCCACCGGATCGGGCGTGAACCGCTGGTCACGGCGGCCGGACAGCACGTACCAGAGACTCACGTCGGTGTGCCGCTGCTCCGGCGGGCCGACCGTCTCGGTGACGGTGAGGAGCGCCGGGCGCTCGCCGAACGGCGGCGCGAAGACCGCCGTCACGCCCAACTCCTCCCGCAGCTCGCGCCGCACCGTGTCGGCCGGGTGCTCACCCGGCTCGACGTGACCGCCGCTGGGCAGCCACATACCCGCGAGGCGGTGGTCGACGAGCAGCACCGCGCCGTCGGCCGGATCGCGGAGCAGGAAGTACGCGACCAGATGCGGCGACGGCGTACGCGGCTTGGCCCGGCGGAAGATGTCCTCCGTGCCGGCCAGCCAGGCCAGTGCGGCCTCCCGGTGCCGCGCCTCCAGATCGTCCCCCGGTGGCAGTTCCTCGACCAGCGCCCGAACCTCGTCCCGCATCCCGCCGATGCTGCCATCCGGGTACGACGGGATCAGTCCTCCGGCAGCGGGTTGGCGTCGGCCGCCGCGCGGACGAACTCACGTACCCGGGACGTGGTGTTCCCGGCCGGCCACACCGGACCGCGACAGATCGGCGGCGCGTCGTGGATCGGCACGTAGGCCACGTCCGGGCGGGCGTAGAACCGGCGGGTCTGCTCGCCCACCGGCAGCACCCCGCGCCGCAGCGCGACCAGTGCCAGCATCTCGGAGAAACTGCCGCCCACCGGGCCCAGCGGCACCGGGCGGCCGGACGGGGTGCGGTCAGGCGTGCGGTCCTGCTTGAACGCGGTCGAGGTCACCGCCGGATACTGCACCACCGGATGGTCGCCGAGCACCTCCAGCGACACCGACTCCTCCGCCGCGAGCGGATGGCCCGCGGCCACCGCGAGCACCCGGCGCTCGCGCATCAGCACCGGGCCGTTCGCCATGCCGTCGAAGGGGTACGAGGCGATCAGCACGTCGATCGTGCCGTCCCGCAGGCTCGACCGGGTGCCGGCCAGCGGCGCCTCGTGCACGTGCACCTCGCAGTCCGGGTGGCGCTCGGTGAACAGGGAGACCGCCCGCAGCAGCAACGGCGCTGTCGACTCACCGACGTACGCCACCCGCAGCTCGCCGGTGAGCCCGCGCCCGGCGTCCACGGCCCGCTGGACCGCCGCCTCGATGCCGGCCACCAGCGGGCGCATCTCCTCGGCCAGGCGGGCACCGATCGGGGTGAGCCGGACGACCCTGCTGGTGCGCTCGAACAGCGGCGCACCGATGCGACGTTCCAGCTTGCGAACCACGTGGCTGACCCGGCCGGTGCTCACCCGCAGCCGCTCGGCGGTCCGCCCGAAGTGCAGCTCCTCGGCCAGGGTCAGGAACGTCTCGATCTCGTACCGCTCCAGCACCGGGCACCTCCGTCGTTGCCTGCGGGTCAACGATCGTAGTCCGGTCCGGGCTTGGTCCGGACGGCGTGCCGGACCAGGGTTGACGGCATGCAGAACGATCTCGTGACGGTGACCGGTTTCGACCACCTCGTCCTCTCGGTGAGCGACGTCGAGCGCTCCCTCGACTTCTACTGCGGCACGCTCGGGCTGGCCCCGGTGCGGGTCGACAGGTGGCAGGCCGAAGAGGTGCCGTTCCCGTCCGTACGCGTCGACGCCGGCACCATCATCGACCTGGTACGGGGCGAGGCGGGCGGCTCCAACGTGGACCACTTCTGCCTGGTGGTGGAGCCGGTCGACTGGCAGCGGGTGGTCGACTCCGGCGCGTTCACCGTGCTGACCGGCCCGGTACCGCGCTTCGGCGCACGGGGCACCGCCACCTCGATCTACGTCAGCGACCCGGACGGCAACACAATCGAACTGCGCTGCTATCCGGCCGACGCCTAACCTGGCCCGATGCCGGAGCTGGAGCGACTCGCCGCCCACCACGCACCCGCCCTGTTGCGGTTCGAACGGGAGAACCGGGCGTACTTCGCCCGGTACGTCCCCGACCGGGGCGACGACTTCTTCACCGGGTACGCCGCCCGGCACGCCGCCCTGCTGGACGAGCAGGAGCGCGGCACCTGCCACTTCCACGTGCTGGTCGGCGACCACGGCGCCGTGCTCGGGCGGTTCAACCTGGTCGACGTGGCGAACGGTAGCGCCGAGCTGGGCTACCGGGTGGCCGAACGCGCCGCCGGGCGCGGGCTCGCTCAAGAAGGCGTACGGCGCGTCTGCGAACTGGCCCGCACCGAGTACGGGCTGCGCCGGCTGGTGGCCTCGGCGGCGCTGGCGAACCCGGCCTCACTGGCCGTGCTCCGGCGTACCGGTTTCGTGCTCGACGGCGCGGTGCCCGGCGGATCGGTGCCCGGCGGATCGGTGCCCGGCGGCTTGGTGGATCTGGACGGGGAGCCCGGCCTGCGGCACGTGCTCGACCTCCGCGCACCCTACGCGGCAGCGTCCCCGTAGGCGGGCGCGCCGGCCGGCTCGTACGTCAGTTGCAGCGTGCCGTGGGCGTGGGTGACCGACTCGGTGAGCCGCAGCGCGCTCGGCACCGTCCCCTCGCCGAACAGACGCTTGCCGGTACCGAGCCCGCGTCCTTCGACCGGCTGCCCGAGACGTTGGACCCGGCGGCCAAGCAGGCGATAGCTGACCACCTCGACACGCGAACCTGCCCGCTCCGGCGCAGTGGGCGAGCCGGAACCCCTGATCCGCCGGTGCGGCCCTGCCCGAGGGCCGCCCGGCTTCACGGCGCCGGATGAAGGTGGCTGCGGAGGAAGGCGACTGTCTCGCGGCGCGCCGGCCGGGCGGCAGGCACCAGACCAGGAGTGCTCAGGAACGTGTGAGTGGCCCTCGGGTAGCAGGTCAGGCGAACGTCGGTGCCGTCCTCGCGAAGCCGTTCGACATAGCGGCTTCCCTGATCGGCCAGCGGATCCAGTGCGGCGATGACGACCAGTGTCGGTGGCAGTCCGGCGAGGTTGTCGAACTTGACCGGTGACACACTGCGCGGGTCGAGAGTGGGCGGCACGGCCAACTTGCGGGTCGCGCGTAGCCGGGACACCGGCAGGGTGGGGTTGTCGGCGTTCTCCGTGATCGAGGGGTACTCGGTCATGCTCTCCGTCCAGTCCGTGCCCGGGTAGATCAGAGCCTGTGCACGCAGCGGCGGGCCGTCCTTGCGGGCACGCAAGGCGATGAGTCCGGCGATCGTGCCACCGGCGCTCTCGCCCACGACCGCGACGGCTGCCGGATCGATGTTCCACTGCGCGGCGTCGTCGACGAGCCGGACGACCGTGTCGTAGCCGTCGTCGACCGGCCGGGGCAGCGGGTGCTCCGGGGCGAGGCGGTACTCCACCGAGACGACCACCGCCGGGCACCGGGCCGCGAGGTGGCTGTTGAGCCAGTCGTTCTGCGCAGCGGTCCCTGCGAAGAAACCTCCGCCGTGGAACGAGACGACCAGCGGCAGCCTCCGGCCGGTGTCCTTGGGGCGGTGCACCCGCAGCGTCAGACGGCGACCCGGAAGATCGATGAAGGTTTCCTCGATGCGTACGCCGCGGTCCGGGAAACCGGTGATGATCCGTGCGGCACGAGACGACACAACGCGGTTGGCCTCCTCGCGCGCGGCGATCACCTGATCGTCGGTCAGAGCCTCCCAGTCCAGCGAATCCTTCAGGATCCGGGTGCCCAGTGGAGCTTTGCCTCTCATGGTGTCCTCCGGCATGCAGACGCTGTGGACTCACTGTCACAGCCGGTGCGTGCCGGTGGATTGAACGAATGTCAAGGGCTCCCTCGGTCCGGCGTCAGGGTCGGCCGGGCCAGGCGACGTCGTCGACGGCGAGGAACGGTGCGCTCGCCACTGTCGCGGGCGTCGCTCCGGTGAACGCCATGACGTCTCGGTGAAGGTGGGACTGGTCGGCGTAACCGCTGTCCGCCGCCACCGTGGCGGCGCTGTGACCCGCGGCGAGACGATGGGCCGCCCGATCGAACCGGATGAGCTGGGCGGCCCGCTTGGGGGTGAGACCGATCTGGGACCGGAACCGGGCCCACAGCCGCTTACGACTCCATCCGACCTCGGTCGCCAACCGCTCGACCCGCACCTGTCCCCCGCCGGCCACCATCCGCCTCCAGCAGAAGGCGACCTCCGCATCGACCGCGCGCCCCGCGTCGTGACGTCGGGCCAGCGCCGCCTCGGCTATCACGAACCGGGCGTCCCAGGAGCGGGCGGCGCGCAGCCGCTCCTGGATTCGCGCGGCGTCCCGCCCCCAGAGGTCGTCGAGGGTTGTCACGGCTCCGCTCAGCTCCCCCGTGGCGCCCAGGACCGCGTGCGCGATCACGGGCGACAGCCGCACCTGGAGGCAGGCGAAGCTTCCGGCCTGACCCCGTCCGCGCGCACCAGGGGGCGGCGCGAGTCCCGCGGTGACACAGCCTCGCTGTTGCCGTCCAGCGCCGTCGTCGACGACGAGCGGCTGATCGCCGAAGTCGAAGAGCATCATGATTGCGGGGTGCGGCACGACCTCGACCTCGACCGGGGCGTCAGCCCGGTCGCTGAAACCCGCCATGGTGACTCCCGCCAGCCGGCTTGGTCGTGCGGGGACCGCGATGTCCCAGGCGGGCGAACCGACGCGCACCGGGTCGGTAGGTCGCACGTCACGATGGTACGTGTCGCTCTCCAGCGGGTCGGTCAGTCATCGTCCCGAGGCGTCCGGGGCTGGCCGCCTCGGTCGTTCACTTTCGATTTTCTCGGAGGGCCGCCGGCCGCAGGGGTCAGGCCGGATGCGCGGCGGAGGCTACGTCCACAGCGTGGACCGCATCTGGATCGGCTGGTAGGCCAGGGCTCGGTCGACCACCTCAGCAGCCGTCAACGCAGCGTCGCTCCGGTAGATCAGGTCGGAGACACAGCCGCCTGGGCAGACCAAGTCCCGCTCAAGGGATGGCTTCTTCGCGGGTCAACTTCGCAGGCAGGGTGCCCTCCTCCGACCGGCGCTGGCACGCCAATGGCACGCCGCTCGAGCGCCAGCCCTGCAACATCGAAGGCCCTGACCGGGACTGACGTCCTGATCAGGGCCTTCGTGGTGGAGCGGGTGACGGGAATCGAACCCGCACTGTCAGCTTGGGAAGCTGATGTTCTGCCATTGAACTACACCCGCAGGCGGCACCACTCTACCCGAAGGTCACACCCCCGCGCACTCAGGTGCTCACGCGCAACTTCGGCGAGGTGGTGGCATCGACGCGCGGTTGATCCCGCCACCTCCCCGAGCTGGAGTGGATCAAGCGCCCGGCCGACGCGGGCGGGCACATGTTGCACGTCGGCAACATATGGCCATTCTCAAATATGTCGATGGGATGTAACGTCTGCCCCACGTTTCCGCACCGGCGTGACACACCCCCTGCCACGCCGCCAGAAAGAGGTGGGCCCATGGGACTCCGTCCCAACCTGCTGACCCGGCGTACCGCCGGTGTCGCGACGTCGACCCTCGCACTGCTGCTCAGCACCGCCGCCGTCGGCGTCGTCCCCGCCGCTTCGGCCCTCTCGGCCGCCCCGGCCGGCGTCTGCGCCGAGCCGGCCGACGCCCACGCCGACGAGCACGAGCACTCGAACGCTCGCGTGGCGAAGGGCGGCAACGCCAAGCTGGACCCGAACCACCTGACCGCCGAGCAGGTCCGTGAGCGTGAGGCCGACCTCGCCGCCGCGCAGCGCGAGCGGGCCGGCTTCCGGACCGGCGCCGTCGCCCCGCTGGCCGCCGTGACGATCCCGGTCGTCGTGCACGTCATCCAGGAGAACAGCACCCGGGCCGGCGGCAACATCACCGACTCGATGATCAATCAGCAGATCACCGTGCTGAACCAGTCGTACGCGGGCTCGACCGGCGGTGCCGCCACCGCCTTCGGGTTCCAGCTCACGAAGATCAACCGGGTGACCAACCCGTCGTGGTACCCGATCGTGCAGGGCTCCTCGGCGGAGCGCTCGATGAAGACCTCGCTGCGCGTGGGCGGCAAGAACACGCTCAACATCTACCTGGGCGAGCTGAGCAACGGCCTGCTCGGCTGGGCGACGTTCCCGAAGCGTTCGCTGGACAAGATGGACGGCGTGGTGGTGCTCAACGAGTCGCTGCCCGGCGGCACGGCGACCAACTACAACCAGGGTGACACCGGCACCCACGAGGTCGGCCACTGGCTGAACCTCTACCACACCTTCCAGGGCGGTTGCTCCGGCTCGGGCGACAGCGTCTCCGACACCCCGGCCGAGGCGTCCCCGGCGTACCAGTGCCCGACCGGGCGGGACACCTGCTCGACCGCGGGCATGGACCCGATCACCAACTTCATGGACTACACGTACGACTCCTGCATGCACCAGTTCACCGCCGGCCAGGCGAGCCGCATGCTCACCGCGTGGAACGCCTACCGCGCAGCCTGACCGTCGTACCGCGTACCACGTACCGCGTACCGGTGCCGGCCCTGTCTTCGGACGGGGCCGGCACCGCTCGTTCCGGGTCGGGTCAGGCGGCCGGGCGGCGCGTGTCGAAGCCGTGCCGGCCGCGGCGGCCCTCGGCGACGAGCGGGTCAGGCCGGGCCGACGCGCCCCCGTGCGGGTCGAGCCACACCCGCACCTGCGGCGGGGCGGCGCCGGGCTGGGCGACCGGATCGCGCCGGGTCAGCATCGCCACCTCGACGGTGAACTCGAACAGCCGCCAGTCGCCCTGCGGCGACGCGCGGCCGATCCGGGCCAGCCGGGCCACCGTGGCGGGGTCGGTCACCGCCCGGGCGCGGCCCGCGACGTACGCCTCGTCGTCGCTCTCCTCCGGCGGGAACGAGTGCAGGGCGTAGCGGCCGTCGCGTTCGAGGTCACGGCGCTTCGGCGAGTCGATGACGAAGCACCAGAGCCCGTCGGCGGTGAACACCGGGGAGACCGGGTGGACCCGGGGGCCGCCGTCGGCGCGGACCGTGGCGAGGTAGCCGAAGCCCGGCCCGTACTGCTGCATCAGGAGGCGGATCTCGTCGGCGAGGCGGGGCTCGTCGGCGGCGAATTCGGACCAGGAAGCCATGTGGACACTCTATCGAACACATGTACGAAGATGCAGTGCGACACGCTGGTCACCCGTACCGGTCGCTATGGTGTTCCGATGCTGCTCTCCGACCGCGACCTGGTCTCCGAGATCAAGGCCGGCACGCTCGCGCTGGAGCCCTTCGAGCCCACGCTGGTGCAGCCGTCGAGCATCGACGTACGCCTGGACCGGCTGTTCCGGGTCTTCAACAACCACCTCTACACGCACATCGACCCGTCGATCCAGCAGGACGACCTGACGTCGGCGATCGACGTGGCCGACGGGCACCCGTTCGTGCTGCATCCGGGCGAGTTTGTCCTCGCCTCCACACTAGAAGTCATCACGTTGGGCAACCAACTTGCTGGACGCTTGGAGGGAAAGGCGCTCGCGCTCGACACGCCGGTGCCGACACCATCCGGCTGGACCAGCATGGGCGACCTCAAGGTCGGTGACCACGTCTTCGATGATCGCGGCCGCCCGGTACTGGTTCGTTCTGCCACTGAGGTCCTGTCTGGTCGCCCATGCTTTCGCGTCACATTCTCCGACGGAGAGTCGATCGTCGCCGACGCCGACCACCGCTGGATGACGACCACGCGGGTGGAGCGGAAGCGAATCGACCGCGGAACGATGACCGGCGGGACGATCCGGACGACCGCGGAGATCGCCTCGGACCTTCACTACGGCGACGGCGAGGTCGAACACCAAGTCGCACTTGCCGAGCCAGTTCAATATCCCACCCGCGAGTTGCCCATCGATCCGTACGTGCTGGGCGCGTGGCTCGGCGACGGGACATCCGCCAACGCCGAGTTCGCCTGCGCCGACGAGCCGATCCTCGAGGAGATCCGACGGGCTGGCTACCCAGCGCGGAAGACCGGCGCCCCATCCGGCTACCGGATCGGTGGAACGGGCCATACCCGCGACGACAGCACCGGCAGGTTCATGCCTGACGACTCTCTCTCCAGCCGCCTCAGACGCCTCGGAGTGCTGGGGAACAAGCATGTGCCGCAGCTGTACCTGACCGCGGACACAAGTCAGCGCGTAGCCCTGCTACAGGGAATGATGGACGTCGATGGTTACGTCGATGACCGTGGTCGGTGTGAGTTCGTCAGCACCAGGGAACACCTGACGGACGCAGTGGTCGAACTGGCCGCCAGCCTCGGCCTTCGACCGGTCAAACGAAAGAAGCGGGCGATCCTCGACGGCGTCGACGAGGGCCCGGCGTACCAGGTGAAGTTCACGCCACATGTTCCAGTCTTCCGGCTTCCTCGGAAACTGGCCAGGCAGAAACTCGATCGCTTCCACCGATCTCGATCGATCGTCGCCGTGCAGCCGATGGAATCCGTACCTGTTCGCTGCATCGAGGTGAACGATCCGCGCGGCATGTTCCTCGCCGGGCGATCGTTCATTCCCACACACAACTCGAGCCTCGGACGGCTGGGCCTGCTGACCCACTCGACCGCCGGCTTCATCGACCCGGGCTTCTCCGGTCACGTCACGCTGGAGCTGTCGAACGTGGCGAATCTGCCGATCACGCTCTGGCCGGGCATGAAGATCGGCCAGCTCTGCATCTTCCGGCTCTCCTCGCCGGCCGAGCATCCGTACGGTTCGGCCGTCTACGGCTCGCGGTACCAGGGGCAGCGCGGACCGACGCCGAGCCGGTCCTGGCAGAGCTGGCGCACCTGGCCGACGCGCTGACGGCACCCACCGTTGTTAATAGGGGCCCCCTCCTATACCGGAGGCGTTAAGAGGGGGCCCTTCCTTACACGCGGCCGTAGCTGTTGATGTCGCCGTCGTCGACCCGCTTCATCGTGATGGGCTTGCCGGACTGCGAGGCGTGCACCACCCAGCCGTCGCCCACGTACATCGCCACGTAGTGCAGGTCGCCGTAGTAGAAGACGAGGTCACCGGCGCGTAGTTCGGCCCGGCTGACCCGCTTCGTCACGCCGTGCTGCTGGCGCGCGCTGTGCGGCAGTGAGACGCCGCCCTTGGCCCAGGCCGCCATGGTGAGGCCCGAACAGTCGAAGTGGTCCGGCCCGGACGCGCCCCAGACGTAGATCTTGCCGATCTGCGCGCACGCGAACTTCACCGCCGCCCCGGCCGGGCCGCCGGGATAGCCGGCCGGGCACGGCGCCGGGCGCAGCGGGCCGCCGCCACCCTTGCCGTACACCTTGAGCCGCAGTTTCTCCAGCTTGGCGAGCTCCCCGGCTCGCCCGCAGGCGACTCGGCGTTGTCGGACCGTCACCGACCGGGTTGGACGGTGAGACGAGCGGCCGACGATTCCCCAGAGTAGGGACCACCGTTATCGATCCGCAACTTCCAGCGGCGTGACACTCCGTACGCGATCCGGGGCCACGCCCCGGGGCGGAGGCGAAGTCTTTCAAGGCTGATCGCCCACTGGAGAGCCGCCAGGGTGACTGGACGGCGATCTGGCACCTCGGCCAGAAGGCGTGGTTCCGCAACCCGGCCGCCGCGCCGACGGCGAAGTGGCACGCCGTACCGACCTGCCACCGCACACGCCGAAGGCCCCCGGTCCGTGACGGACCGGGGGCCTTCGGCGCTGGTAGAGCCTGTGTCAGCTGACCCGGACGAAGCCGGCGAGCGGCTGGGTATTGATGCTCGACACCTGGACCGGTTTGCCGGTACGGGGCGCGTGCACCATCACCCCGTTGCCGAGATAGAGCCCGACGTGATGCAGGTCGGATCCGAAGAACACCAGGTCACCTGGGCGCGCCTCGGAGCGGGAAACCCGGCGGCCCTCGTTCCACTGGGCACCGGTGAAGTGGGTGAGCGAGATGCCCGCCGACTTGTACGCGTACTGGGTGAGGCCGGAGCAGTCGAACGAGTTCGGGCCGGTGGCGCCCCACACGTACGGGTCACCGACCTGGGCGCACGCCGTCTTGATGGCGGTCCGCGCGGCGCTGCTCACCACACCGTCGATCTTGGGGCAGCCCGCCGGGCGGATCGAGGTCACCGGGAGCATGGCGGTCAGCCGCTTGATCTCCGAGTCGATCTGCTTCTTCTTCGCCGCGAGATCGTTCTGCTGCTTGGTCTCCAGCGCGATCAGCGCGTCGAGCTTCTCCTTCTGCCTGTTGTACTCGTCGCGCACCTTGAGCACACTGGCGATCTGGCGGCGCTGGTCGTCGGCGATCCGGTCCAGCATGACCAGCTGCTCGGCCAGCGTGCCCGGCTTGGTGTTCACCAGCAGCGCGCCCAGCTCCTGCGACGGGCCCTGGATGTAGTACCGGGCCGCGATGTCGCCGACCTTGTTCATGGCGAGCGTGGAGGCCAGCTCCAGCGGCACCATCTTGTCCTTCAGCGCCTTGGACTTCTTCTGGTTGGTGCGGAGCTGCGAGCGAACCTTGTTGAACTGCTCGATGGTGGGTTCGAGCTGCTCCCACTGCTTGTCGATCTGCGCGTCGATCTCGTCCACCGACGGCGCCGCGTGCGCCGGGGCCGTCAGCATTCCGGCGCCGACCGCGGCGGCCGCGACCAGGGTGACCAGACGGCGTACCACCCGTCGGAACCCGGCCGGCCGGCCGGGTGGAGCGCTCGGGGCATGACGTTGAGGGGGCGTGGTTGCCACCGGCACGGACTCCTTTGCAACCGACCGCCGGGCGCCTCGCGAGAGGGAAGGTCGAGGCAGACGACCCACAGCGGTCGGTGCCTCACATTAGGGAAGGCGTCCGATGGAATCAAGGCGACCGTTTGTTCAATCACGTATCCGCAATCGGTTGCGCACCAAGGGTATTCAGCTCACCTCCCGACGATGGCTGCCAATACGTCGTCGAGCGTCACCACGCCCGTCAGCCGGCGCCCGGCGGCTCGCCCCGGCGTACCCGAACACGGCAGGGCCAGCCCGCCGGTGATCCGGTCGTGCTCCTCGGCGTCCGGCAACACGGTCTTCACCGCGTCGGTCGCCTCCACCCGCCACCACCGCAACACCTGCCGGGACGCCCACTTCATCCCAGCAGCAGCGGCGAGAAGAGCCGGGTCAGGGCGGGCTCGGCCAGGTAGCCGGTGAGCAGCGCGGTGAGCGTGATGCCGAGCTGCGCGCCGGAGAGCTGGAACGACAGTTCGCGGTGTACGCCTCAGCTCGCGGCCGGCGCGACCTCCGGCTCACCGGCCGGGGCCTCGGGCTTGACCGAGCGCAGCAGCACGCTCGCCACGTCGACCACCTCGACGTCCTCGCCCGCGCCCTTGCCGTTCACGCCGTCGCTCAGCATCGTCGAGCAGAACGGGCAGCCGACCGCGATGGTCTTCGCCCCGGTGGACATGGCCTCCTCGACCCGGTCCACGTTGATCCGCTTGCCGATCTTCTCCTCCATCCACATCCGGGCACCGCCGGCGCCGCAGCAGAAGGAGCGCTCGCTGTTGCGCGGCATCTCGGTCAGCTCGCCCTGGATCGAGTCGCCGAGCACCTCACGCGGCGCGGCGAAGATCCGGTTGTGGCGGCCCAGGTAGCACGGGTCGTGATAGGTCACGCCGCCGTCGACCGGCTGCACCGGGGTGAGCTTGCCGGCGCTGACCAGGTGGGCCAGCAGCTGGGTGTGGTGCACGACCTCGAACTCACCGCCGAGCTGGCCGTACTCGTTGCCCAGCGTGTTGAAGCAGTGCGGGCAGGTGGCGACGATCTTGCGCTTGCTCTTCTCCCGGCCCTCGAACGCCTCGTTGAGCGTCTCGACGTTCTGCTGGGCCAGCATCTGGAAGACGAACTCGTTGCCGATCCGGCGCGCCGGGTCGCCGGAGCAGGTCTCGCCCTCACCGAGGATGGCGAACTTGACGCCCGCCTCGTTGAGCAGCGTGGCGACCGCCCGGGTGGTCTTCTTGGCCCGGTCCTCGAACGCGCCGGCGCAGCCGACCCAGAACAGGTACTCGAAGTCGTCGACCTCGCCGACGCGCGGCACCTCGAACCCGAGGCCCTTGGTCCAGTCCTCGCGGGTGTTCTGCGGGGCGCCCCACGGGTTGCCCTTGTTCTCCAGGTTGCGGAGCATGACGCCGGCCTCGGACGGGAAGCTCGACTCGATCAGCACCTGGTAGCGGCGCATGTCGACGATGTGGTCCACGTGCTCGATGTCCACCGGGCACTGCTCGACGCAGGCACCGCAGGTGGTGCAGGACCAGAGCACGTCCGGGTCGATGACACCGCCGGACTCGGCGGTGCCGATCAGCGGCCGGTCCGCCTCGGCCAGGGCCAGCACGTCCATGTGGGCGAGCTGCGCCTCGGTGGCCTTCTCCTCGCCGGTCAGGTCCTTGCCGCCGCCGGCCAGCAGGTACGGCGCCTTGGCGTACGCGTGGTCGCGCAGGCTCAGCACCAGCAGCTTCGGCGACAGCGGCTTGCCGGTGTTCCAGGCCGGGCACTGCGACTGGCAGCGACCGCACTCGGTGCAGGTGCTGAAGTCGAGCAGGCCCTTCCAGCTGAACTGCTCGACCTGGGCGACACCGAACTGGTCCTTCTCCGGGTCGGCCTCCTCGAAGTCCAGCGGCTTGCCCTCGCTGGTCATCGGGCGCAGCGGGCCCAGGCCGGAGCCGGCGGGCTTCTCCGGGTCACGCTTGAAGAAGATGTTCGGGAAGGCCAGGAAGCGGTGCCAGGCCACGCCCATGGTGACGTTCAGCGAGATCACGATGAGCCAGGTCATCGAGATGGCGATCTTGATGAGCGCGGCGACGCTGACGCCCGCCTCCCAGCTCGGCAGGACCGAGCCGACCGCGTGGCTGAGCGGGGCGGCCCAGACCGGGTACTCGAAGTGGTCGGTGGCGACCTTGAAGCCGCGGATCACGAACCCGAAGATCAGGACCAGCAGGACGACCCACTCGACGAAGTAGCCCTGCCACATGGTCGAGCCGGTGAACCGGGAGCGGTTCTCCGCGCGGCCGGGCCGGTTGCGCAGGCGGATCACCATCAGCACTCCGATGCCGACCAGGCCGAGGATGCCGATCCACTCGGTGACCAGACCGAAGATCGTCCAGTGCCCGATGATCGGCAGCCCGCCGCCGGTCGAGACGACCTCGAAGTAGGCCTCCAGCACCAGCAGCGACAGCACGACGAAGCCGACCATCACGAACCAGTGGGCGGCGCCGACCACGCTCCACTTCAGCATGCGGGTGTGACCGGCGGTCTCCACCAGCATGGTCTTGGTACGCGCGCCCTTGTCGCCGAAGCGCTCCGGCGCGGGCTGGCCGAGCCGAATGACGGCTGTCATCTTCATGACCGCGCGCACCGCAAGCCACACCGCCACGGCGGTGATGGCGGCCGCGAGGATCGTGGTGACGATCTGGACGCTGCCCATCGAGTTGGCCTCCCGGTCTGCTGCTTGTCCGTAGCAGCCTACGCGCAAGGTTACCCAGCAGTAACGTGAGTCTTCTCGCACCAGGCCACGCCGCCCTGCGCACACCTTAGGTGCAGCGGCGTCGAAGCGCCGGGCAGGGGCGGCGTGGCGTGACCTACGCCGGGGTGGGGCAGCGCCGGATCAGCGCCAGCGGGAGAGCAGGATCAGCGACGAGACCATCGCGCCGAAGCCCACGGCGAGGTTCCAGTAACCCCAGCTGGCGACCGGGTACGCCTGCTCGGACAGGTAGTAGAGCACCAGCCAGCCGATGCCCACCACGATCAGCGTGACCGCGGTGACGGGCAGCCAGATCGGGCTAGGCTTGCGCGTCGACGCCGTCGCCGTCGGACGCACGTCCGTCGGCGGGGTGTACACCTTCTTCTTGCGGACCTGAGACTTGGGCACGACGCTCTCCAGAGGGGGGTACGACCTCGTCCGGCCTGACAACCGGGCGCGAGGGCGACGGTCCATGGCCAATAATGTTCGACAGCTAGCGTAGTCCCGACGGACCGTCCAGGCCACGAATGGGGCCAGGCCGGTGCACTCAGTAACCGGAAAGAGCGGACTTTCCGGGTCGAGCAGGTCGTCTCGCACCGGCGCGGACCGGAACGAGACGACGGGAAAGGGAACGCCCGGTGGAGTACACGTCCGGCGCCGCCTCCTGGCAGAAGGCCCTCCGCCGCGCGGCAGCCGCCCTGCTGCCCCGGCGCGCCCGCCAGCGCCGCCCCGGCTGGTCCGTCGGCGTACCCCTGATCGCCGCCGCGGCCGGCCTGCTCTTCACCACCACCGCCACCACCGCTGGCGGCACCTCCCTGCGCGAGGACCGCCGGCCCCAGCTCACCCAGCTGATCGAGGACCGCCGCGAGGAGGTCGCCGCCAGCGAGGCGAAGGCCGCCCGGCTCCGCGCCGAGGTGGAGGAGCAGACCGAAGCGCTCGCGGGCGCAGACGGGCCGATCAAGACCCAGCGGGACCGGGCCGCCGCCAGCCGGCAGGGCGCCGGATTCACCGCGCTCACCGGCAGCGGCGTGACCGTCGAGCTGAATGACGCCGACCGGCGGCCCGACCAGCCCCTGCCGAAGGGCGCCAGCAACGACGACCTGGTGGTGCACCAGGGCGACGTCCAGGCGGTCGTCAACGCGCTCTGGGCCGGCGGCGCGGAGGCCATGTCAATCATGAACGTCCGCGTGCTGAGCACCAGCGCGGTACGCTGCGTCGGTAACACCCTGCTGCTGCACGGCCGGGTGTACTCCCCTCCTTTCAAGATCGTGGCAATCGGCGATCCCGCGGAGCTCCAGCGGGCGCTCGCCGCCTCTGAGGGAGTGCGGGTGTTCAAGGAAGTGGCCGACCACTACCAACTCGGGTACGTCGAACGCGTCTCCACAGTCAGCGTGCCGGCGTTCGAGGACTCCACCGCGTTGCAGTCGGCGACGGTGCCCCGGTGACCGGCGGCGACCCCCGGGAACGCACCGGCCACGACCGCCAGGAAGAGCCGACCGCGTTCCTCCCCCGGGTCGAGCGTCCGGCCCCGGCGTCGCCACCCCCGCTCGACCTGCCGTGGCCCGACGCCGGTCCGGCCCACACCTCCCCGGCCCGACGCGGCCCGGACACCCGGCCGCCCGTCCCGCCGCCCGCCGCCCCGCCACAGGCCGCGCCGCCCCGGACCACCCAGCCGCCCGTCGCTCCGCCGCCGACGTGGCCGGGCGGTCAGGGGCACCACGGACCGGCGTACCGGGGTGGTTCCGCCACCCCCGGGATGCGCCCCGCGGCGCCCGCCGATGTACCACCCCCGCCGGGTGAGCGTCCCCCGCGACCGGGACCGTACGGGCCGGCGGCGCAGCAGCACCCCGTCCGCCATCCCACCGGAGGAGCGATCCCGCCCGAGCGCGGTGGTCGCGGTGGACAGCCGCCGCAGACCGGCGCCCGCCCGTGGGAGACCGGCGGACGCCCGCCGGAGGACGGTAGCCGCCCGGCAGGGGGTGAGGGACGGCCGCCCGGCGTACCCCCTCTCGGCGGGCCGGCCGGCGCGGACCGGACGCCTCCCGTCGATCCCGGAGCCACGGCGGTGCTGCCCGCCGTCAACCGCCCGCCCGCGGACCCCCGGATGGACGCCACCGGGCTGATGGGCGCGGTGCCCCCGGCGCCGGACACCGGCGACGGCGGCGCGGAGCCGCCCGCCGAGCCGCCCCGCCCCCGGCGCGGCGAGCGGGTGGTGCAGTTGCGACCCGAGCAGACCGGCGAGGGATACCGCAGCGTCTACTCCGAGCTGACCCGCCCGACCGTCGGCTCCCGGCTGCGCACCGTCGTGCGGGGCACCGGCGAGCTGCTGATCACCTTCGGCCTGGTGGTGCTCCTCTTCGCCGGGTACGAGATCTGGGGCAAGGCGGTCATCGTCGAGGCCCACCAGAGCGACCTGAACAGCCAGCTCGCCCAGGAGTGGAGCGCGGCCGCGGACCCGACTGTCGGCCCGACCACCGCTCCGACGGTGAAGCCGAAGCCACCGGCCAAGGGGAGGCCGGTGGCCGGCCTCTACATCCCCAAGTTCGACAAGCACTGGGTCGTGGTCGAGGGGGTCAGCCCGGAGGACATCCGGTACGCCCCCGGCCGCTATCCGGACAGCGCCATGCCCGGCGAGGTGGGCAACTTCTCCGTCGCCGGCCACCGGATCCGCTCCACGTTCTGGCGGCTGGACGAGATGAAGTCCGGCGACGCCATAGTGGTCGAGACCAAAACCGAGTGGCTCGTCTACCGGGTCTACCAGCAGCGGATCGTCAAGCCGTCCCAGGTCGAGGTGGTCGCGCCGGTGCCGGGCAAGCCAGGCCGGAAGCCCACCGAGAAGCTGCTCACGCTCACCACCTGCAACCCGAAGTTCGACAACTACGAGCGGCTGATCATCCATGCCCGGCTGGACGACGTCCAGGCCAAGTCGGCGGGCCGCCCGGCCGAACTGGAGACGTGAACCGTGTACTCGTGGATCTGGCGGAAACTGCCGTTCGGGCTGCCCGGCAAGCTGATCGGCTCGCTGATGCTGGCCACCGCCACCGTCGCGCTGCTCTGGCTCGTGGTCTTCCCGTGGGCCGAACCGCTCCTGCCCTTCGACGACGTGCAGGTCACCCAGGACTCCGGCGTGCCGGGTGACGGTGGGATCACCGAACCGACCGGGCTGCCCGGCGAGGAGGAGCTGCCGTACAGCACCGAGACGAACAACGCCCCGCCCTCCACCCCGAACAGGTGACACCGATGCGCGTACTGGTGATCGACAACTACGACTCGTTCGTCTTCAACCTCGTGCAGTACCTGGGCCAGCTCGGCGCGGACTGCGAGGTGCGGCGCAACGACGAGATCGACGTCGCCGACGTGGGCCGGGCCGGTGCCGCCGGTGTCCTGCTGTCGCCCGGCCCCGGCAGCCCGGACCGGGCCGGCATCTGCCTGGACGTGATCCGCGAGTACGCCGGCAAGCTTCCGATCTTCGGTGTCTGCCTCGGTCACCAGGCGATCGGCGAGGCGTTCGGCGCGACTGTCGCCCGCGCGCCGGAACTGCTGCACGGCAAGACCTCGGAGGTACGCCACGACGGCGTGGGCGTGCTCGCCGGGCTGCCCGATCCGTTCACCGCCACCCGCTACCACTCGCTGGCCGTCCTGCCCGAGACGCTTCCCGACGAGCTGGAGGTCACCGGCCGGACCGCCTCCGGCGTGGTGATGGCGATGCGGCACCGCACGCTGCCGATCGAGGGCGTGCAGTTCCACCCCGAGTCGGTGCTGACCGAGGGCGGTCACCTGATGCTGGCGAACTGGCTGGCCGCCTGCGGCTTCCCGGCGGCGCTGGAGCGCGCCCCGGAGCTGACCGCCGAGGTGGACGCCCGCCGCCGAGCCGCCTTCACCCCGGCCTGACCCCCGCCCGCCCTTGCGCCGGTTGATCATGAAGTTGCGGGGACAAATCGGGCGTCCACTGCCGCCAACTTCATGATCGACGGGGAAGGTGGGCGGGGACGCCGCAGCGTCGGTCAGGTGGTGGTCAGCGGTCGGTACGGGTCGGGGCCACCGGCGGGAACGGGAAGCCACTGCCGCCGCCGTTGCCGCCGCCATCGTCGCCCGGTGTGCTCGGGGACGGGCTGGGGGTGGCGCTCGGTGTCGGGCTGGTCGGCTCCTCCTCCTCGCGCGGCACGTCGACCTCGATGGTCACCCGCTCGCCCTTGGCCAGGCTGGTTCCGGCGCGGGGCGACTGGCTGCTGACCTTGCCCGCGTCGGACGGGTCGACCTCGTTCCCCTCCTCGACCCGGACCTCGTAGCCGGCCTCCTCGAGCCGCTGCGTCGCCTGGTCCTCGGTGTAGCCGCGGACGTTCGGCACCTCGCTGACGTTGCCCCTGGAGACCTTGAGCGTCACCTTGCTGCCCTCGGCGACCGCGCTGCCCTCCTTCGGCGAGACGTCGACGACCTGGTCCTTCGGCGCACTGTCGTTCACTTCCTCCACCACGGGAACGAGATTCTGCTCCTGCAGGCGCGTCTGCGCGGCACCCACGGTGCTGCCCTTCAGGCCGGTGGGGATGTTCACCTGGCCCGGGCCGGTGCAGACGTTGACGGTGACCTCGGTGTTCTTCTCCACCCGCTGGCCGAAGGACGGGCTCTGGTCGACCACCGAGCCCTTCTCGCACGTGGTGTTCTGCACCGGGTCACCGTCTGTGAACCGCAGCCCGGCCTGGGTGAGCGCCGCCTGCGCCTCGGCCTGCGTACGGCCCACCAACTGCGGCACCGACACCTTCTCGTTGCCCGCCTGGTTGAGCCAGAGCGCGGTGCCGAGCGCGATCACCGCGAGCACGCCGAGTGCGGCGAACGAAGCGATGACCCAGGACGAACTCTTGCGCTTGCCCGGGTCACCGACCCGCGCCACCGGCTGCTGGCGGGTCTGCGGGCCCATCATCTGGGTCTGCTGCGCCTGGTGGTAGCCGCCCGCGGCGGCGCCCATCGGCATGGTCTCCTCGGCCGGCATCACCGGGGTGGCGAGCACCGGCCGCCCGGCGGCGGCACGGAGCAGGTCCGCCCGCATCTCACCGGCGCTCTGGTAGCGGTTGAGCGGGTTCTTCGACAACGCCTTGAGCACGATGGCGTCGACGGCGGGGTTGACGTCCGGGTTGATCGTGCTCGGCGTCGGCGGCTGTTCCCGTACGTGCTGGTACGCGACGCTGACCGGGCTGTCGCCGACGAACGGCGGGTGGCCGCAGAGCAGCTCGAACAGCACGCAGCCGGCCGCGTAGACGTCGGAGCGGGCGTCGACCGCCTCGCCGCGCGCCTGCTCGGGCGAGAGGTATTGCGCGGTGCCGATGACCGCGCTGGTCTGCGTCATCGTGGTGGCGCCGCTGGCCAGCGCCCGGGCGATGCCGAAGTCCATCACCTTGACCTGGCCGGTCTGGGTGAGCATCACGTTCCCGGGCTTGATGTCCCGGTGGATGATCCCGTGCCGGTGGCTGAACTCCAGCGCCGCGCACATGTCGGCGCAGATCTCCAGCGCCCGCCGCGGCTGGAGTCGCCCCTCGACGCCGAGGACCTCCTTGAGGGTCCGGCCGTTGACGAACTCCATGACGATGAACGGCAGGGTCTCGCCCGTGGGGCCGGTCTCCTCGCCGGTGTCGTAGACGGCGACGATGGCCGGGTGGTTGAGCGAGGCGGCGTTCTGCGCCTCCCGGCGGAACCGCATCTGGAAGGTGGCATCCCGGGCCAGATCGGCACGGAGCATCTTGATCGCGACATCCCGCCCGAGCCGGAGGTCACGGCCGCGGTGCACCTCGGCCATGCCGCCGTAGCCCAGCAGCTCGCCGACCTGATACCTGCCACCGAGCAGGCGGGCCTGCGCTGTCATCGCGTCTCTCGTCCTTCGCTCGTCGTCGTACCGCCGCCGGCCGGCAGGAGGCGTACCTCACGACGGTACGACGTGCGGACCGGATAGTCGCCTCCGTACGCCTGCACCGCGCCGGAGGTAACGCTCACACTCGCCGGAGCGGCTGCGGTACCACCGTATTTCCGGTACAGGAACGAAATCACGCCCGAGCAGAGGATGACCAGTACGGCCACCACGATCGCCGTCGTCCACAGCCCGGACCGGGAGCGCCGGGGCGCAGCGGCGGCGGGTGGTCGCGCGTACCCCAGGGGGGTGTGCGGGGGCACGGGGCGTGGCTGCGGTACGGGGGCCGCGCCGCGCGGTGCCACCGGTGGGCGGGGCTGCGGGGCGGGATGCGCGATCACGGCCGGGCGCGGTGCCGCGACCGGCGGGCGGGCCGGCGACACGGGTGGCCGGGGCTGCGGGCGCGGGGCCGCGGCCGGCGGCTGCGGGCGCGGCGCGGCCGTCGGCACCTGCGCCCGCGCGACCGGTGCGGCCGGCGAGGCGGGTACGCCGGAGATCGGGCGCCCGGAGCGGGCCGCCTGCGAGAGCGCGAGTTTGGCCTGCCGGGCGATGCTCGCCAGCGCGGCGGCGCTCGGCCAGCGGGCGGCCGGATCCTTCGCCATGGCCCGATCGACGATCGCCCGGACCTGCGGCGGGATGTCGGCCGGAAGCGGCCGGGGCGCGTCCCGTACGTGCTTCATGGCGATTTCGAGAGGGTTGTCCCCTTCGAACGGACGGCGGCCGGCCAGGCACTGGTACGCGACCACGCCCAGCGCGTAGACGTCCGAGGCGGGGGTGGCGACAGCGCCGGTGGCCTGCTCCGGCGAAATGTACGAGGCGGTGCCGAGCACCGAGCCGGCGGCGGTGAGCTGGCCGACCAACTCCGAGCGGGCGATGCCGAAGTCGGTGAGCACGAGCGTGCCGTTCGGCCGGACCAGCAGGTTGCCGGGCTTCACGTCGCGGTGCACGATGCCCTTCTCGTGCGCCGCGTGCAACGCGTCGGCGGCCTGCGCCAGCAGCGCCATCGTGCGGGCCGGGGTCAGCCGCCCGACCCGGCTGAGCGTGGCCGAGAGCGCGTCGCCCTCGACGTACTCCATCACCAGGAACGCGATGTGCTGGTCGCTGCCGAAGTCGTAGACGTCGACCACGCCCGGGTGGTTGATGGTGGCCATGGTCCGGGCCTCGCCGCGGAACCGCTCGGCGAAGCCGGGTTCGTCGAGCAGCGCCGGGAGCAGGCTCTTGACCGCGACGGTACGACCCAGCACCTGGTCGGTGCCGCGCCACACGTCGCCCATGCCACCGCTGGCGATCCGCTCGTCGAGGCGGTAGCGGTTGCCGAGCTTCACTCCCGGGCCGAGCACGTCAGCGCCTCCCGGAGTCGGCGATCGCCGCCGCCATGATCCGGCCGGCGATGCGGGCCGCCTCGGCGCTGCCGCCGCTGCCCGCCTGCTCCAGCTCGACGCAGACCGCGGAGAGCGGCGTGCCGTCCTTGTCCAGCGCGAAGCCGATGAACCAGCCGTGGTCCGGGGTGTTCGGGCCGGACTCGGCGGTACCGGTCTTGCCGCCGACGACGAAGCCGTCGATGGCGGCCCGGCGACCGGTGCCCTCCTTCACCACGTTCTGCATCATGTCGCGCAGGTCGGCGGCGACCTGACCGCTGATCGGGCGGCGCAGCTCGCGCGGCTGGGCGGCGTCGTAGACGGTGGTGCGGTCCGGCCCGAGCAGTTGCTTGACGAGGTAGGGACGCATCTGCTTGCCGTCGTTGTTGGCCACCGCGGCGGCGATCAGCGCGCCCTGCAGCGGCGTCATCCGCACGTTGTTCTGGCCGATCGACGACTGCGCCAGCGCGGCCTGGTCGGTGCTGCCGTCCGGGTTCTGCATGTCGCCGGTGCGGCTGGCCGCCACCGGGAGGCCACCCTCGCCGAGCTGGCCGACGGTGAGGTCGTCCTGCTCGAAGCCGAACTGCTTCGCCTTCTCCTTGACCTTGTCGGCGCCGAGGCGGACGCCGAGCTGGGCGAAGCCGGTGTTGCAGGACTCGGTGACCGCCTCCCGCAGCGTCACCTGCGACTCGGGGCAGATCGACGGCGCGGCGTTGCCGATCGGCTTACCGGCGCCGGGCGCGGTGTAGCTGGAGCCGGCCGGGATGCGGGTCTGCTGCCCGACGCCGTTCTCCAGCGCCGCCGCCGCCATGATGATCTTGAAGGTGGAGCCCGGCGGCAGCGTCTCGGACAACGCCCGGTTCGCCAGCGGCCGCTCCTTGTCCTTCTCCAGCGTGTTGTACGCCCGGTCCGCCTCGGTGCTGTTGTGACTCGCCAGCGGGTTCGGGTCGAAGCTCGGCATCGAGACCAGCGCCTGCACCGCGCCGGTACGCGGGTCGATCGCGATGGCCGCGCCCTTGGTCGCGCCGACCTCGTTGTCGTTGAGCTGCTTGAACGCCGTCTCCTGGGCCCGCTTGGAGAGCGTCAGCAGCACGTTGCCGCCACCGGTCTCGTCACCGGTGAACATGTCCTTGATCCGGCTGGCGATGAGCGCGTCGCTGGTGCCGGCCAGGAAGTCGTTCTCCAGTCGCTCGATGCCGCTCGCGCTGCCGTTGACCGGCTTCCAGCCGAGCACGTGCGCGTACATCGCCCCACCCGGGTAGCTGCGCTGGTACTTCAGCTCACCGCCGGTCTCCTTGCTGAGCGCGTACGCGGTGCCGCCGACCTCGATGTTGCCGCGCTTGCGGTCGTACTCGGCGACCTGGACGCGGCCGTTGTAGTCGCTGTTGCGGTACTCGTCGGCCTTGTATGCCTGAATCCAGTTCAGGTTCGCGAACAGCAGTCCGAACAGGACGATCACGACAACGCCGACGCGGCGCAGGGGGGCGTTCACGGCCGGATCACCTCCGTCTGGGCGCCGTGCAACTGCTCGGGCGGGCCGCCGCCGGGCCGGGCCGCCGGGCCACCACCGCCGGTCACCGGACGGCGGGCGCCGTCGGAGACCCGCAGCAGCACGGCGATCAGCAGCCAGTTCGCCATCAGCGAGGAGCCACCGGCAGACAGGAACGGGGTGGTCTGACCGGTCAGCGGGATGAGCTTGCTGATGCCGCCGACGATGACGAAGACCTGGAGGCCCAGCGTGAACGCCAGACCGCCGGCGAGCAGCTTGCCGAACGAGTCCCGCACCGCCAGCGCGGCGCGCAGGCCCCGCTCCACGATCAGCAGGTAGATCACCAGCAGCGCGGAGAGACCGAACAGCCCGATCTCCTCACCGATGCCGGCGAAGATGAAGTCGGTCTGCACCTCGGGCAGCAGCGTCGGCTGACCTCCGCCCGGCCCGGCCCCGAACAGGCCGCCGGTGCCGAGCGTGAGCAGGCCCTGCACCAGCTGGTAACCCCTGTCGTACGGCTCGGCGAACGGGTCCAGCCAGATCTGCGCCCGGTCGTAGAAGTTGGCGAACGGGCCACCCACGGTGCTACCCAGAACGTACGCCAGGTAGGCGCCGCCGAAGAACAGGATCAGGCCGATCAGCAGCCAGCTGACCCGCTCGGTGGCGATGTAGAGCGTCACCACGAACATGCCGAAGTAGAGCAGCGACGTGCCCAGGTCCTTCTCGAAGATCAGGACCAGGAGGCTGACGATCCACACCACGAGCACCGGGCCGAGGTCGCGCCCGCGCGGGAAGTCGATGCCGAGCACCCGCCGGCTGGCGAGCGAGAGCACCTCGCGTTTGCGCACCAGGTAGTAGGCGAAGAACGTGAGCAGGGCCAGCTTCGCGAACTCACCCGGCTGGATCTGCCCCAGCCCGGGCACGATGATCCAGAGCTTGGCGCCGTTGATCTCGGAGAACCGCGACGGCAGCATCGCCGGGATCATCACCAGGACGATGCCGGCCAGGCCCAGGGTGTACGCGTACCGGGACAGCGAACGGTGGTCCCGCATGACCGCCAGCAGCCCGGCGGCGAGCACCACGGCGGCCAGCGTCCAGGCGAGCTGCCGGCCGCCGGTGCCGGCGAAGATGGCCAGGTCCTCCCGTTCGGCGGGCGCGGCCTTGGCCAGGTCGTACCGCCGCAGGAAGCCGACGCCGATGCCGTTGAGCAGCGCCACCGCCGGCAGCAGCGCCGGATCGGCGTACGGCGCCAGCCAGCGGATCACCAGGTGCAGGCCGAGGAAGACCAGTCCCAGCGCGGCAGCCGGGATCCAGAAGTCGGACGTGATCGTGTCCAGCGCCTTCGCCTCGACCATCGCCGCGTACGCGGCCACGAGCACCATGGCGAGCAGGAGCAGGGACAGCTCGGCGTTACGCCGGGACCGGGCCAGGCGCACGCCGGACTGCTCGCCCGTCGAAGCGGGCGAGGCGGCCGGTACGGCGGCTGCGGTCACGGATACGTCCTCGGGATCGAGCCGGCACTCACTCCGGCGACCGGCAACCCGCCGGGTCGGCCGGCGGAACGGTGTCGGAGGGTACGGCGTCGGGCGTGATGGTCGACGTCGGCGTCGGCGCGCCGGGGGTCGGTGAGCCGGCGGGCGGCGCGGACGGTACCGGGCTGCCGCTGACCTGCGGGTTCAGCGCGCCCGTCGTCGTCACCGGGCTCGGGCTGGTCACACCGGGCGACGGATCGGGCGGGCAGCGCGGCTTGAGGTTCGGGTTCGCCGGGTCCTCGCTGGTCAACTCCGCCAACCGGCGCTCCGCGTCCGGCTCGTTGCGGGCCTGGATGCCCTGCTTCACCCGCTCCTGGGCGGCGAGGGTGAGGTCGTCGAGCCGGGCGTCGCTGCGCGCGTGCACGTTCGACAGGTCCAGCCCGGCGACCTGGCCGGGCACCCCACGGAAGACCGCGAGCTGGCCGTCGTCGGTGGCGCCGACGTAGTACTGCCGCTGGGTGTACGTCCAGCCGCCGAACACGCCACCACCGACGATCACCGCGAGCGCCAGCACCATCGCGACGGTACGCAGCGGCCGGCGGCGACGCCGCTCGGGCTCGTCGTCACGGGTGTCCGCCGGCTCCTCCGGCGCGGGCGGCCGGGGGGCGGACAGCGCCGAGGCGCGGGCCGCCGGGGTGGAGTCGTCGGCCGAGGTCGCCATGCCCCGGTCGCGGGCGGCCGCGCCGCCGACGATCGGGGACGCCTCGACGATGTCCTGGTCGGTGGCGTCGGCGATGATCACGGTGATGTTGTCCGGACCGCCGCCGCGCAGCGCGAGCTGCACCAGGCGTTCCACGCACCGCTGCGGGTCGGGGTACTCCCGCATGGTGTCCGCGATCGTCTCCGCGCTGACCACGCCGGACAGCCCGTCGGAGCAGATCAGGTAACGGTCGCCGGGCAGCACCTGGCGGACGCTGTACTCCGGGTCGATGTCGCGGCCGTCGAGCGCCCGGGTGAGCAGCGAGCGCTGGGGGTGGCTGCTCGCCTCCTCCGCGCTGATCCGGCCCTCGTCGACGAGCATCTGGACGTACGTGTCGTCCTTGGTGATCTGCGCGAACTCGCCGTTGCGCAGGAGATAGGCCCGCGAGTCACCGATGTGGACCATGCCGAGCTTGCTGCCGGAGAAGAGGGTCGCGGTGAGCGTCGTGCCCATCCCCTCCAGCTGCGGGTTGGCGTCCACGGTGTCGCGGAGCTGCTGGTTGGCGGTGCCCACGGCGGAGCGGAGCGCGTCGACCAGGGCGTCACCGGGGACGTCCTCGTCGAGGGGCGCCATGGCACCGATGACGATGTTGCTGGCGACGTCACCGGCGGCCATGCCGCCCATGCCGTCGGCCACGGCGAGCAGCCGCGGTCCGGCGTAGACGGAATCCTGATTGCCGTCTCGGATCAGACCGCGGTCGCTGTGGGCCGCGTAGCGCAGGGTCAGAGTCATGGCCGTAATTCGAGGGAAGTGCGGCCGATCCGGATCGGCACGCCGAGGGGGACGGGGGTTGGTCCGGTGACCTTAGCGCGATCGAGATAGGTGCCGTTAGTCGATCCGAGGTCCTCGACGTACCACTGCCCGTCGCGGGGCACCAGCCGGGCGTGTCGCGCCGACGCGTAGTCGTCGGTGATCACCAGGGTCGAGTCCTCCGCCCGGCCGATGGTGATCTGGGCCTCGCCGAGCGTGATCCGGGTGCCGGCGAGCTGACCGGCGGTGACCACGAGCTGGTGGGCGGCCCGGCCGCGCTTGGCCTTCGCCGGCTTCCCAGACTGCCCGGTCGACGCGCCGATCCCCCGCGGCGCGGCCACGAGCCGGCCCGACCGGGCGCCGGCGAAGAGGTCCCGGCGGATCACGCCGACCACCGTGAACACGAAGATCCACAGCAGGATCAGGAACCCGAACCGGGCGACGGTGATGACGAGTTCCGGCAACGCGGATCAGCCGTCCACGCGGAAGGTCAGCGTCGTGGTGCCGAGCTGGATCATGTCGCCGGGGTTGAGGGCGACCGCCGAGACACGCTGGCCGTTGACCATCGTGCCGTTGGTGGAGCCCAGGTCGGTCAGCACCACCTGGCCGCCGTCGAAGTCCAGCCGGGCGTGGCGCCGGGAGATGCCGACGTCGGGCAGGCGCAGGTTGGCCTGGTCGCCGCGGCCGATCACGGTCGAGCCCATCTGGAGCGGGTAGGTGCGGCCGTCGCCGGAGACCAGGCGCACGTTGCGGCCGCCGCCGTGACCGGGCGGGGGGCCGTAGCCGCCGCCCTGGTCGTACGCCGGGTACGCCGGGCCGGCGTCGTAACCGCCGGGCGCGGAGACCGGGGCGACGTCACCGCCGGTGTAGACCTCGGCGGTGACCCGGAACATGCCGGTGTCCAGACCCTCACCGCGTTCGACCTCGACGATCACGTCGCCGTAGACCGTCCACGCCTGCTCGCCGATGAACTCGGCCTGCGACTGGGCCAGCTCCTGGGCCAGCGCGGCGGCGTACGGCGCCAGCCGACTGTGGTCGTAGGGCGAGAGATCGATCACGTAGCGGTTGGGCACAAGCGTTCGCCCACCGGCCAGGATCGCCTTGTGCGCCTCGGCCTCCCGCTGCATGGCGTTAAGGATCTCCACGGGGTGGACCACCCCTTTGAAGACCTTGGCGAAGGCCCCCTCGACCAGGCCTTCCAGACGCTTCTCGAAGCGTTGCAGCACGCTCACCGGCTCCTCCTCGGGTCCCGAGGCAATGATGGTATCCGGACACCGCCTCCGCAGCTCACACGCCGCTCGGCCGGCTGCCGTCGGCCCGTTCGTGACCAGGCCCGCGAGCGTGCTAAGGTTTCGCCCGCCACGAGCGGTGATCGTTCGTGGCGTGACCAGTGGACAGCGTAATATGTCCCGGCACCCGCCGCAGATGGCGGGCGCGGGATGCGATATGGTGTTCCGGGTCGTGCCACGGGGATGTGGCGGAATGGCAGACGCGCACGGTTCAGGTCCGTGTGTCCGAAAGGACGTGGGGGTTCAACTCCCCCCATCCCCACCAGAACAAGGGCTCCGCACACAGCGGGGCCCTTGCTTCGTATCGGGGCGTTTCGGACGTCACGCTATGCTCCGATGGTTTCCCTGCCTCCCACGGACCAGGAGTGGCGTGTGACTGTCGCGTTGGTGACCGGTTCCGGCGGTCTGATCGGCTCCGAGGCGGCCCGGCACTTCGCCGGACTCGGTCTCGACGTGGTCGGCATCGACAACGACATGCGGCGGTACTTCTTCGGCGAGGACGGCTCGACCGCCTGGAGCCTGGACCGGCTCGCCGCCGACCTCGGCTCCGCGTACACCCACCACGCCGTCGACATCCGCGACCGCGACGGGCTGGAGCAGGTCTTCAAGCGGTACGGCAAGGACATCGCCGTGGTCGTCCACAGCGCCGCCCAGCCGAGCCACGACTGGGCCGCCAAGGAGCCGTTCACCGACTTCGACGTGAACGCCGGCGGCACGCTCAACGTGCTGGAGAACACCAGGCGGCACGCGATCGACGCACCGTTCATCCACTGTTCCACGAACAAGGTGTACGGCGACCGGCCGAACTCGCTCCCGCTGATCGAGTTGGAGACCCGGTACGAACTGCCCGAGGACCACCGCTGGTACGACGGCATCACCGAGGACATGTCGATCGACGAGTCGCTGCACTCGATCTTCGGCGCCTCGAAGGTCGCCTCCGACGTGATGGTCCAGGAGTACGGCCGCTACTTCGACATGCGGACCGCCTGCTTCCGGGGTGGCACGCTGACCGGCCCGGCGCACTCCGCCGCCGAGCTGCACGGCTTCCTGGCGTACCTGATGCGGTGCGTGATGGAGGGCCGGACGTACAACCTCTTCGGCTACAAGGGGAAGATGGTCCGGGACGCGATCCACTCGTACGACGTGCTGACCGCGTTCGAGGCGTTCTTCCGCGAGCCGCGCTCGGCCCAGGTCTACAACCTCGGCGGCGGCCGGCACTCCAACACCTCGCACATCGAGGCGTTCCGGATCGCCCAGGAGATCACCGGCCGGGAGGCCCGGATCAACTACGTCGAGCAGGCCCGCACCGGCGACCACCAGTGGTACGTCAGCAGCATGGCCCGCTTCGAGGAGCACTACCCGTCCTGGAAGATCACGTACGACGTGCCGATGATCCTCCGCGAGATCTACGAGGCGAACGTCGACAAGTGGGTACCGAAGGCATGACCACCGGGACCAAGCGCAACGTGCTCGGCGTCGGGGTCGACGCGACCGACTACGCCCGGGCCACCGAGGCCGTGGTGGCGGCCGCGCACGACCGCCGCCCGCTGGCGCTCACCGCGCTCGCCGTGCACGGCGTGATGACAGGCGTGCTCGACCCGGCGCACAACGCCCGGCTCAACTCGTTCGACGTGGTCACCCCGGACGGGCAGCCGGTGCGCTGGGCGCTCAACCTGCTGCACGGCGCCGGGCTCACCGACCGTGTCTACGGGCCGGAGCTGACCCTGCGCGTGCTCGCCCGGTTCGCCGAGGAAGGGCTGCCCGTCTACCTCTACGGCTCCACCGAGGAGACGCTGTCCCGGCTGGTCCCGGCGCTGGAGCGCAAGTTCCCAGCGCTGAAGATCGCCGGGGTCGAGCCGTCCAAGTTCCGCGCCGTCGCGCCGGGCGAGGACGCCGAGATCGCCGACCGGATCCGGGCCAGCGGCGCCCGCCTCGTCCTGGTCGGGCTGGGCTGCCCGCGCCAGGAGGTCTTCGCGTACGCCATGCGCCCGCTGCTGGACATGCCGCTGATGGCTGTCGGCGCGGCCTTCGACTACCACGCCGGCCTGCTGCGCAACCCGCCGCCGTGGATGCAGCGCGCCGGCCTGGAGTGGTTCTGGCGGCTCGGCCTGGAACCCAAGCGCCTGTGGCGCCGGTACGTCATCCTCAACCCGGCCTACCTGGCCCGGCTCGCGGCCCAGAAGACCGGCCTGTGGAAGGCGACCCCGCCGGCGCCGGCCACCGGGCGTCCCGTCACGTTCGACGTCTGAGCCGCACCCCACCCCTACGGGCCCGGGTACGGGACGAACCGGGGTGCCGTCCCGGATTCGACGGACGCCGGAACGGGCAAGGCTTGGGGCCATGGATGACCGTCTCGCCCTGCTGCTTCCCGTCGCCGCCGTCTGGCTCGCCGCCGGAATGGTCGCCGAGAGCCTGCCCGGGCTGGACCGCGCCCGGGCGCTGCGCCGGCGTACCGGATGGTTGTCCGCCCTGGTGATGACCAGCCTCGCGCTCACCGCGGCGGTCCTCGCCGCGGGCCTGCAGAGCGCCGGGGACACCACTGTGGACCGGGCCGCCTCCGCGCTCGGCCTCGCCGCGGTGCCGGCGGCCGTCGTGGCGGTCTGCACGGTACGGCGGGTCCGGCGGCTGCGGTCCGGTGCGGGCGCGTTCGCGGCGGCGCCGGGCACGCCCGCCCCGCACGGGCTGCGCGCGGCGGCGGCGCACCCGCTGATCGCGTTGCCGCTCCAGGCGACGGCGATCGCGGTGCTCGTGGCGGTGCTGCCGGCCGTCGGCGTCGACCTGTTCGCCGCGCCGGGCGTCGCCGGCCCGGTGATCACCGTGGGGGTGCTCGGCGTGTGCGCGATCGGAGTACGCCACGCGCTGCGGCACAACCGGCTCGCCGAGCGGGCGATGCCGGCCGCCGAGGCGGTGTCAGCGCGACCGGCTCGCGCCCTGCACGTATAGCAGTTCCAGGATCGCGCGGGTCGCCTCGAACCAGCGGTCCAGCCAGCCGGGCGGGGGCACGCTGCCCTTCGGGGGCAATTCCATCAGCAGGCCGCGCAGCAGTGGATGGTCCACCAGGGACTCCTGCTGCTCGACCGGCCAGCCGCTCGGCGGGAAGGACGGTTCGGTCAGCGGGTTGGGATCCAGCGACGGCAGGGACAGCGGCGCCGCGGCCTGCTCGGGGACGCCACCCTCGCGGGCGTCCTCGCCGTCACCGGAGACCACCTCGGTGAGGACGGTGTCCCGGCGGGCACCCCGGTACTTGCCACCGAACCGCTCGGGCTTGCCCGGGCCGCTGGTGAGGTTCTCTGAACCGATCGTCGTCATCCGTCTCGCCTGCCTTGTTCGGTTGCCGATCCGTGCGGTTCAACGAGGCGGATCGGAACTGGCGACGGGTGGCCGCCGCGGCGCGGGTGCGCGGACACGAATGGTCCCGCCCGGCGGCACTGCCGGGCGGGACCACATCTCGGTGCCGGTCAGCTCCGGCCGAACACGCCGTTTCGGGCGCGGGCGACGAAGGCGTGCCAGTCACCCGGAGCGAAGACCAGGGCCGGGCCGGTCTTGTCCTTCGAGTCCCGCACTCCGACCGCCCCGGTCACGTACGCGACCTCGACGCAGTTGTCGCAGTTCGGCCCGCTCTTCGAGCTCTTGAACCACGTCGCCTGCGTCAGGTCCACGGGGAACTCCTTGGTCGCCATTTCCACAGTGGCTCCTCTGCCAGTTTTGCGATGTGTGCGACGGACTCCTCCGGGCGCATGGCCGCTGCTCGAATGTGATCGAAGATGAAGCTGTACTTCTGCAGTTCGTCACTCTTCTCCAGGAAGAGTCCACCCGTGGCGTTCTCCGCGTACACGACATCGGGATCACTCGGCTCGGGGAAGCTGAGGATCGTGAAGGTCCCGTCCATGCCGGCGTGCGCTCCCACCTCGAAGGGCAGGACCTGCACTGTCACGTTCGGCAGTTCGGCCACCTCCACCAACCGCTTGAGCTGACCACGCATCACCGCGTCGCCGCCAACCGGCCGGCTCAGCACCGCCTCATCGAGCACCACCCACAGATCGACCGGATCGTCCTGCGTCAACAACGACTGACGGCCCAGACGGACACGCACCCGTTGGTCGACCTGTTCGGCGGTGAAGTCCGGCCGGGCCGCCCGGATCATCGCGCTCGCGTACTCCTCGGTCTCCAGCAGTCCCGGCACCACCTGCTGCTCGTACGCGCGGATGGAGCTGGCCGCCGCCTCCAGGCCGACGTACGCGCCGACGAGCACCGTGCTGTACGGATGCCACCAGCCCTTCTGCCGGGCCTCCCGGGCGATCTGCACCAGTTCGTCGCTCTCCGCGCCGACCACCCCGTAGATGCGGAGCATGTCGCGTACGTCACGCGGGGTCGCCGTGGTGTGGCCGGTCTCGATCCGGGAGATCTTCGACGCCGAGCATTCCAGCTGCTCGGCGACGACCTCGATGGTGATGCCCGCCGCCTCCCGCTGCCGGCGGAGTTCCGCCCCCAACCGGCGCCGACGGATGGTGGGGCTACGCCGTTCGCTCACGGCGTCACCTCGGTTCGCGACTGCGGGGCTCGCCGGACCGGCTCACTCCTCGCGCTCACGGTGCCGTCGTCCATCGGCTTGCGGGAACACGCTTCACAGTCACCCGGCTACCTCCGGTCGGTCGCGCCCCGGTTCCGCTCCCACCGCGGGCGCGACCGGCGGGCGGCGGGTGTCGTTCGCGGCAGGGGGTGGTGCCGGTCGTCGACCGGCCGCGACGGGCGAAACCGGCGTCCAGTGTGCCGCTCCGATCCCTGACGCTTCAAGTTTCGCCGTTTGCGTGTCCGACTCATCTATCAGCAAAACTCGACGTGCAACTTGCATGTCGCACGTCCCTGATGCAGTCTGTCCGTATGGCACGGGTTACTCACCGTCTTCGCTTGATCTCCGGGCGTGGCGACACCACGGTCCGTGGGACGGCCGGAGGGGAGCCGTCCCGCGCCCCGCGACCTGCCCCGGAATGAAGACCCCGTCGCTGCACGCCAGCTTGGCTGCGGCGGCGGGAGCGGTAACCGGGAGCAGCCGGGTGATGGTCGGGTGGCGGTCCGCCACCGCGGGTACGGCCCGACCAGCACCGACCCACCGACCACCGGTCCACGAGGCAGATCCCCCGTCACCGGACCGCACCCGACCCCGTTCATCCTCGCCGGTAGAGCCGGCCGACCTTCCCAGGAGCCCATGTGCTTCCCCGCTCCGGTGACGTACTGCACGTGACACGCGCGGCGAGTGTCCAGTTCCTCCGACCGATCATGTTCCGGGTGATCCGGGTACTCGACTGGCCGACCTACGACGGTTGGCTCTGGCTCGACGGCTACGAGTTGAACGCGGCGGGGGACGCGGTCAACCGGCGGTCGATCTTCGTACTCCAGGAGGGGTTGCGGCAGCTCCAGGCCGCGCCGGCTCCGCGTCAGCACACCGTGCGGACGGCCCGCCGCCCGGTGGTCCGGACCCCGGTCCGGGTCGGCTGACCTCACGATTCCCGGTCGGGAGGGCGTGCCGTCGCCATAGAATCGGTACGCCCACCCCGGCACGTTCCACCCCGCGCGCCATGGACCCTGAACCTGGGATGGTCATGGTCAACTTGCCCGCCGCGCGGCGGCACCACCGGTCCCGTATCGGCTATGCCCTCGGGCTGTTCCTCTTCCTCGTCACCGCGACCGCGCTCGCGCTCGCGGTACGTCATCCCGCCTTCTCCGCCACCCACCAGCTCGCCGAACCGGTACCGGCCCCGGAGATCACCGTGGCCGGCGAGGACGGCCGGACGGAGTCCGACCGCGCCGGGTCCGGCACGGCCGACTCCGATTCCGCCCGCTCCGGCTCCGCCCGCTTCGGCTCCGGCTCCGCCGACTCCGAGTCCGATTCCGCCGGCTTCGACGGGTCGGACGAGGAGGACGGCTGGGCCGCCAACGACCCGGCGGAGGGCTCGGCCGCGGGCACCGGGGGCGGTGCGGGAGCGCTCGCCGACCGGCCGACCGACACGACCGACGACCTCAGCCGGTCACTGTTCTACTCCGGGCTGCTCGGGCTCGCCATCTCGCTGGCCGGGCTGGGCCTGGTCGGCACCCGCAGACGCCAGTGGTGAGTCCAGGGCGTGGTGGGGATCGTCAGGGCGTGGTGGTCGTCGCCGGGGCGGATCCGGGGGTGGTCGGGCCGCTCGTCGGCGGAGCGGGTACCGCCACCACGATGGTGACCCGGTCGTCCTCACCCACCGGATAACCGGCCTCGGGATCGGTGGAGATCACCGTACCGGCCGGCCGGTCCGACGCCCGCCGCTGCACCCGGTAGTCCAGGTCCAGCCGGTCGAGCGCCGCCCGGGCTGCCGCCTCCGGCAATCCCACCAGCGGCGGCATCGGCACCTCGACCGGCGCGGTCGTGGCCGGCGGCGTACTCGGCGGTGAACCGCTCGGCGCGGCACTGGTCGGGGCGGCACTGGTCGGGGCGGCGGTCGTCGGGGCGGCGCTCGTCTGGGCCGAGATGCTCGGAACCGGCGGCCCCGGATCGGAGTTCCGGTCGGCGGCACGCAGTGCCAGCCACACCCCCACCCCGATCAGCCCGAGCAGGAGCAGCGCCAGGACGCCGAGCAGGATCGGCATCCACCAGCGGCGCCCGGCCTGCTCGTCGCCGTACCACTCGCTGCCGGGCTCGGGATAGCCCGCCGGCCGTGGTGGCGGCACCCCGGCCCGGCCGGACCAGGCGCCCACCGGTTCCTGCGGGGCGGTCGCGTCGAGCGGACGACGCGGTCCGCCCTGCCCGCTCTGCCCACCCTGTCCCGCCGGTCCGCCGGGCAACGGGCGGGTGGCGTCGCCCGCGTTCCGCGGCATCGCACGGGTCGCGTCCGCGTCCGGCTCGGGGGGTAGCGTTCGGGACGGGTCGGCGTCCCTCCCGGACGCGTCCCGCGGCATCGCGCGGGTGGCGTCGGCATCCTGGGGCAGCGCCCGGGTGGCGTCCGCGTCACCGGCGGGTGGTTCCTGACGGTCGTCGCTCATGGCACGTCCTTTCCCCACCGGGACGGGGCACACGGCCCTCGATCGTCCACCGTAGCGGTCCCCGGCGACACCGGCTGGGATCAGCGCGCCGCGCTCGTCGGGGAGTCGGTGGCGTGGACGCCTTGTCGCCGCAGGTCAGCGCCTAGACCCCGAGCCCTGTTGGGTTGCCGGGGGAGGCTTCTTCGACAGTGATCAAGGGGTTTGTGTCCTCGCCGACGCGGGGAGTTGCCGCAAACTCCTTGATCACCGGGCCGGCGCGGGCTCGGCGAACCACGGTGACAGTGGTGCCACGCTTCACCGGGGTGCCGGGGGTCGGTGAGGCGCATCCGTTGCTGCGGAACGGTCACGGCCCGTCGTCACGACTCGCCGCGCCGACCTCGGGACGTTACGCTCCCCGGCATGGTCAGACGAGGCTGGGGAGGATCGACAGCCGCCGCGCTCGGCGTCGCCGCCGGGGCGGGCGCCGCACAGCTCGGTTTCGGGTACGGGCTGGGCATCATCAACTGGGCCCCGGCCGGCGCGGTACGGGCCGAGGCGTCCTGGGTGGCGAGCCTCGCCTGGGCGACCTGGATCGCGGCGACATCGGTCATCGTCGGTGCGGTCTGTGCCCAGCGCCTGCGCGGTAGCGACGACGAGCCGCGGCGCGCACTGCCCCGCCTGGGCCTGGCGCTCGCCGCGGGTGCCGGCGCGATCGTCACCGTCCTGCTGGTGGCGGTTCCGGCGCGGGCGGCCCGGGTGCCGGACATCTCCGCGCCGCAGGCCGTGGCCGCCGCGTACGCGGGCGCGGGGCTGCTGCTCGGCGTGCTGCTCGCCGTGTGGGCACTGCACACCCGTGCCGCCGCCACCAACCTGATCGCCACCACCGGCTGGCTCTGGCTGCTCGCCGTGGTCTCGGTGGTCGACGGGGTGGTCGCCGGCCGTGGGCTGACCACCGCCCAGCTCGGCATCTGGCAGATCAGCGCGGACCGTGGCGCGTTCTGGATCCGGGACTACTTCTACTGGCCCGGTGCGCTGCTGTCGGTGCTCTCCGCCCTGGTGATCGGCCTGGTGGCGGCCCGGCGAGCCGCACGCGCGCCGGAAATCCGGGTGGGCGCCGCGGCCTCCGGGGCGGCCGGACCGCTGCTCGTCGCACTGGCGTACCTGTTGGCCGTGCCGCGCCTCGCCGGAATCGCCGCGGAGCAGTTGTCGGCCCACCTGATCGCCCCGTACGCGGTGATCGCCGGCGTCAGCGGCTCGATGGTGATGGCCGCGCTGGCCCAGCGTGCCGAGCGCCGTAGCGCCGAGCGGGTGACGCTGCCACGGCAGCGCACCGGCGAGCCGGACGCGATCAGCGGGGAGGCCGGCCCGAACTCCGCAGAACCGGCCGAACCGGGCAGGCCGGGCGGGCCGTCGCCGTCTGGTCTCTCGACGTCAGACACGCGCCGGTCGGCCTCGTTGCCGTCGGCTGCCTCGGGCGTGCCGGCGGCGGGCCGGGTTGGCGCGCCGGCGTCGGACCGGTCGGGATCGGCTCTCTCGGACTCGGCGACCGGACCGGCGGCGGGCCGGCCGGGATCGACCCCCTCGGACGCGAAGACCGGGACGGCGCCGGACTCGTCGGCCAGGTCCCGCCGGGGTGCGGCAGTGGAGGACGGAGTAAGTGCGGCATCCGGAGCGACGGAGACGGGCCGGGGCCGGGCCGCCCGGTCCGCCGGCGGCCGCCGCGGCCAGACCGTGCCATCTCAGCGGCAGCCCGAGGCATCCGCACAGGTCGTACCGGCTGGCCCGGGGGACGAGGGGTCGAACATCGAGGAGCCGGACTCGAAGGGAACGGCGGCGGCACCTCAGGACTCCCCGGCCACGCCGTCAGGCCGGACCGACCCGCCGACCACCGAGAGCACCCGCCGTCGAGGCCGCTGAGCAGACCCGCCGAGACCCTATGCGCGATCTTGGAGTCGGGGAAGGGGAGCAGGGTCAGTCGACGGGCCAGGTGTGGACCGGCTCGTTGCCGCGCTGCAGCTCGGCGTACCGCTGGACCATGTGGTGCAGCGCGGCCTCCCGGTCCAGGCCCCGGTTCCGCTCGGCCGTCCACACCGTCTCGGTCTGCCATACCGCACCGTTGCGGCCGGTACGGCAGCGGCCCTCGATGACGCCGAGCAGGCGGTCCCGCTCGGCCGGGGCGACACCGAACCGGTCCAGGCCCTCCGCGGCCACCGGCAGCAGCGTGTCCAGCACGAGCGTGGTCACCGGCACGTCCCCGAGCCGGGGCCAGTGCAGGACCGCCTCGATGCCGCGCCGGGCCGCGGCGTGGAAGTTCTCCTCCGCCGAGCTGAACGTCAACTGGCTCCAGATCGGGCGGTCCGACTCGGCGAGGCCGCGGGCCAGCCCGAAGTAGAACGCGGCGTTGGCGAGCATGTCCACCACTGTCGGGCCGGCGGGCAGCACCCGGTTCTCCACCCGCAGGTGCGGGCGGTCGTTCATGATGTCGTAGACCGGCCGGTTCCAGCGGTAGACGGTGCCGTTGTGCAGCCGCAGCTCACCGAGCTGGGGCACGCCACCGGCGTGCAGCACCTCGACCGGGTCCTCCTCCTCGCAGATGGGCAGCAGCGGCGGGAAGTAGCGGACGTTCTCCTCGAACAGGTCGAAGATCGAGGTGATCCACCGTTCGCCGAACCACACCCGGGGGCGTACGCCCTGGGCCTTCAGTTCGTCCGGGCGGGTGTCGGTGGCCTGCTGAAACAGCGCGATCCGGGTCTCCGCCCAGAGTTGCCGGCCGTAGAGGAACGGCGAGTTGGCGCCGATGGCGACCTGCACGCCGGCGATCGCCTGGGACGCGTTCCAGTAGTCGGCGAAGCTGTCCGGCGCGACCTGGAGGTGGAACTGGAGGCTGGTGCAGGCGGCCTCCGGCGCGATCGAGTCGGTGTGCGTCCGCAGCCGTTCGACACCGTTGATGTCCAGCTCGATGTCCTCGCCGCGGGCGCCGACGATCTGGTCGTTGAGGACGCGATACCGCTCGTTGGTGGAGAGGTTGTCGGCGACCAGGTGGCGTTCGGTGAGCGTGGGCAGGATGCCGACCATCATGATCGTCGCATCGGACTTGGCGGCCCGCTCGTCGGCGCGGCTGAGGCTGCTGCGCAGGTCCTGCTCGTAGTCGGCGAAGCCGCTGCCCTCGATCAGCCGGGGTGAGGCGTTCAGTTCGAGGTTGAACTGCCCCAGTTCGGTCTGGAACAGCGGGTCGGCGATGTCGGCCAGGATCTGGTCGTTGCGCATGGCCGGTTCGGCGGCGGCGTCGATCAGGTTCAGCTCGATCTCCAGCCCGGTCATCGGACGGTCGGCGTCGAAGCCGAAGTCGTCGAGCATCAGCGCGAAGACGTCCAGGCACCGCCGGACCTTCTGCCGGTAGCGGACCCGATCCTCGCGGGAGAAGGCGCCCTGCTCGACGTCTCTGCCCATGTGTCCTCCCGGCGCCGGTGCGACGGAACCGTACCGTTCCGCAACGCATTGTGAACCATTCAGGTGGTGGACGTAAGTGCGCCCGCCCCGCCACCCGGCTGGACGGGCGGCAGGTCTGCACCTGTACCCCGTCACCGCCGTCACCAGCGCGTGCGGGCGGAGAACTTCGCGTGACGATTCGCACCGCCGGGGCGTACCCGAGAAGGGCCCGCACCGTCGGCGAGACGGCGCGGGCCCTGCGGCGGGTGCCGGGCTCAGCCCTGGCGGATGGCCTCACCCTCGATCTCGATCTTGACCTTGCGGCCGACCAGGACGCCACCGGTCTCCAGCGCGACGTTCCAGGTCAGACCGTAGTCCTCCCGGTCGATCTCGGTGGAGGCGGAGAAGCCGAAGATGTCCTGCCCGAACGGGCTGCGGCCGACGCCCTCGAACTCCACCTCGAGTTCGACCTGACGGGTCACGCCCTTGATGGTCAGCTCGCCGACGAGCACGAACTCGTTGCCCTCGCGGGACTTCACGGCGGTGCTGCGGAACTCCAGCGTCGGGTACTGCTCCGCGTCGAGGAACTCCGGGCTGCGCAGGTGCGCGTCGCGGTCGGCCTGGGCGGTGTTGATGCTGGCCGCCTGGATGCTGGCGGTGACCGAGGACTGCATCGGGTCGCCGGTGACGGTGATGCTCGCGGTGGCGTCCGCGAACTCACCGCGTACCTTGCTGACCATCATGTGCCGCGCGACGAAGCCGACCCGCTTGTGCGCGGCGTCCAGCACGTAGGTGCCGGGGGTGGGGATGGTGAGACCCTCCCAGTCGCGGGTAGTCGCCTCGGTGCTGCTGGTCATGATGCTCTCCTCCGGAGAAGAATGTTTAGGAGCCCAACGACTGACTGAGCAACTATAGTTGAGGCAATATTCCCCGTGTCAAGTATTGCTAGGATGGTGGCGTGGACCAGAACGTGTTCGACGACCCCCGGATCACTGCCGTGGGCCTGCTCGTCGAGGCGCACGCCGGGCTCGCCGCCCGGTTCGCCGCCCAGTTCGAGGAGCACGGCCTCTCCCCGGTCGAGTTCGAGGTGCTGACCCGGCTCGCCCGCTCCCCCAACAACCAGCTGCGGATGACCGATCTGGCCGCGCAGACCTCGCTCTCCACCAGCGGCGTGACCCGCGTGGTGGACCGGATGGAGCGCGACCGGCTGGTCTGCCGGCGCGCCTGCCCGTCCGACCGGCGCAGTTCCTTCGCGGTGGTCACCACCGCCGGGCTCAGGCGGCTGGACGACGTCCTTCCCGGCCACCTGCGGATCATCGAGCAGTGGTTCACCAGCCAGCTCGACCCGGCACAGCTCGACGGGCTGCTGGACGGGCTGCGCCGGGTACGCGACGCGGTCCATCCGGGTGCCACGGCCGGCAGCACCGAGCCGGCCCAGGACGCCGCCTGACGGTCCGCAACCTGTCCGGCACTACCCGCCGGTCACCGGCAGAACGACCGGCAGAATCGCCCGAACGGCCGGGCAAAGCGGTCCACACACATCCGAATCGGTCGTCCGGCCTCGGTAGTCTTCCAGCAGCGGGGGGCACCGGGGGGTGCTGGCGCGAGCGTGGAGCGAGGGGCAGCACCAGGGGGCTACTTCGCTCGCGCCACCCCCGCGCCCCCACCTCCCCGCGCCGCTCACCGCCGCCGTCGCGCCGACAGGGAGAACAGCAACTCCTCCTCCTGCGGCAGCAGGCCGACGCCGGTGACCTGCCGCGCCGCGTCCAGCCGGTCCAGCACTGCCGGATCAGCGGTACTGACCGCCAGCCCCACGAGCGCCTCGACCAGATCCCGCCGGTCGGCGACACCCTCGGCCGCGGCGGCAGCCGCGGTGAACCACTCCGCCGCCAGCTCCCGGTCTCCCCGGTGCAGCGCCACGTGCCCCTCGATCAACCCACGCAGCGCGTCCTCGGTGCGGGCGTTCCCACCCGGGCCGGGCGGGTCGAGCATCTCCACGGCCGGCGGCCGGCGCCGGCCCGGCACCACGCCCGACGGCCACAGCTCGGCGACCGTGGCCAGCGCCTCGTCGGCGCGCCCGGCATGGGCGAGCGCCAACCCGACCGCGCCGACCGTCCGGCGCCGACGCCCGGGATCACCCAGCTCCGCGAGCGCGGCCGCCACCCGGCGTCCCTGCTCGACCGCCTCGGCGTACCGGCCCTCCAGGCGGGTCAGCTCGGCCTGATCGGCCCGCGCCAGCACACGCAGGTGCTGGTCACCGCACTGCGCCGCCAGGCGGTCGACGGTGGCCAGCCGCCGCCGGGCGCCGGCCAGCCGCCCATCGCGTACGTCGTGCCAGGTCAGGTGCGCCTGGGCGACGGCCATCTCGCGTACCCGGTGGTGCCGGGTGGCCGACGCCAGCGCGGCCTCGGCCTGCTCGCGGGCCTCGTCGTGCGCGCCGAGCCCGGGCAGCAGCGCGCAGAGCACAGACCGGGCGGACAGTTCGCCGGTCACGTCGCCCGCCCCGGCGAAGACGGCCAGGGCGGCCCGGACCGCCGGCAGCTCCTCCGCGCCCGCCCCGTGCTCGGCGGCCAGCCGGGCCGCGCCCAGCATGGCCCAGGCCCGCAGCGTGGGCCGGGCACCCGCGGTACGCGGATCGGCGAGCAGCCGCCGCAGCCGGCGCCGGCCGGACACGTCCCGCCCGCGCAGCCGCCACCATCGGGGCAGCGAGGCGGCGAGCAGCAGCGCGGTCTCCGGTGCGTGCTCGGCGGCGTACGCCAGCGCAGTGGTGATGTCGCTCGTCGCCTCGTCGAGCACGTGCACCGCGCCGGACATCTGTGCGCCCACCAGCCCTGGCGCGGTGCGACGGACCAGACCGGCGATCACCGTGGCGTGCCGCATCCGGATCCGGTCGGCCTCGCCGTCGGCGTCGGCCTGCTCGGCGGCGAAGTCACGGACCGCGTCCAGCAGACGGAACCGGAACGGGCCGGTTCCCCGGACGCTGAGCAGGCCCAGTTCGCGCAGCCGGTCCAGCATCGGCGCGGCGTCCCACCGCCGGCCGCCGTCGGCGAGCAGTTCCTCGGCCAACTCGACCGACCAGCGGTTACGGAACGCGGACAGCCGCCGCAGCGCCGCCCGGTCGGCGGTGGCGAGCAGGTGATAGCTGGTCGCCACCGCGTCGCGTAGCGTCACCGTGCCGGTGGACGCGTCGGCGGGCTCCCAACCGGGGCGCACGCCGGTCAGGTCCAGGACGCGGTCGCCGTAGCGGTCGAGCAGCTCGGTGACGTCGAGGATGCGCCCCCGTGCGGCCATCAGCTCGATGGCGAGCGGCAGTCCGCCGAGCCGGCGCACGAGCGCGGCGAGCGCCGGCAACTCGGCCGGGGCCGGTGGTTCCCGGCGGGCCTGGGCGAACCGGGCGGCGAACAGCGCCGCCGCCGGCCAGCGGTCCAGGTCGGTCCGGTCGGCGGGCTCGGCGCCGGCCGGCGGTACGTCCAGCGGCGCGACCGGCCGGACCAGCTCGCCGGCCAGGCCGACCGGGCGGCGGCCGGTCACCAGCACCCGCAGCGTCGGTACGGCGACGGTCAGGACGCGGAGCGCCTCGGCCACCGCGTCCGGTGCCCGGTCGACGGCGTCGACGAGCAGCAGCGCCCGCCGGTCGCCGATCCGGCAGGTCAGGTCGGCCAGCCGGTGCACGCCGAACATCGACGCCGACGCGGCGAGCACGTCCGCGGGGTCCGAGCCCTCGCCCACGAGCACCCCGGCGACGCCCGCCGGGTGGTGGGCCGTCACCGCGTGCGCGACGGTCACCGCAAGCGCGGTCTTGCCCACCCCGGCGAGCCCCACCAGGCTCACCACCGGGTACGCGTCGAGCAGGCCGGACACCTCCGCCACATCCCGTTCGCGGCCGACCAGCGGTACGGGCTGCGGCAGCGCCACCGGCGGATCGTCATGGGCGGCGGGAAGGCGGGGTGCCGCGGGCCGGGCGGTGTCGACGAACTCCCGCCGCTCGTCACCGCTCAGGCCGAGCGCGTCGGCCAGCAGGTCGACCGTGGTGCGTTGGGGCCGGGTGGCCCGTCCCCGTTCCAGATCGCGGACCGTCCGTACGCCCACGCCGGCCCGGCCCGCCAGCTCCGCCTGGGTCAGGCCGACGGCGAGCCGGTGCCCGCGTAGCAGGTCGGACAGACCGGTACGACCGCCGGGGCCCCGCGCACGGTCATGATCCGGAGTCATGGGCACGAAGATTACGGATGGACTCCGACGCTCCGCAGCTCATCGTCAACCACCCGACCGCCCACCGCCCGCCGAAATCCGACAGGGGCGTGGTTCGGGGTGTCCTCACATGCCGAGGTCGCGCGCGATGATCATGCGCTGCACCTCGCTGGTGCCCTCGCCGATCTCCAGGATCTTCGAGTCGCGCCAGAAGCGGGCCACCGGGTACTCGTTCATGAAGCCGTACCCGCCGTGGATCTGCGTCGCCTCGCGGGCGTTGTCCACGGCGACGGTGGAGGCGTGCAGCTTGGCGATGGCCGCCTGGCGCTTGAACGGCTCACCGGCGAGCATCCGGGCGGCCGCGTCGTAGTAGGCCAGCCGGGCCGTGTGCGCCTTCATCTCCATGTCCGCGATCTTGAACTGGATGGCCTGGTAGTTGCCGATCGGCTGGCCGAACGCCTGGCGCTCCTTGGCGTACTTGATCGACTCGTCGACGCAGCCCTGGGCCAGGCCGACGGCGAGCGCCGCGATGGCGGTCCGGCCCTCGTCCAGGATGCGCAGGAACTGGGCGAAGCCCCGGCCGCGCTCGCCGAGCAGGTTGGCCGCCGGCACCCGGCAGTCGTCGAACGTCAGCTCGTGGGTGTCCGACGCGGTCCAGCCGACCTTCGAGTAGCCGGGCGCGACGGTGAAGCCGGGCGTACCCGACGGCACGATGATCGTGGACAGCTCCTTGCCGCCGTCCGGGCGCGTGCCGGTGACGGCGGTGACGGTGACCAGAGCGGTGATGTCGGTGCCGGAGTTGGTGATGAACGCCTTCGAGCCGTTGATCACCCACTCGTCGCCGTCCAGGACCGCCCGCGTCCGGGTGCCGCCCGCGTCCGACCCGGTGCCCGGCTCGGTGAGCCCGAAAGCGGCCAGCGCCTCACCGCTGAGCAGCTTCGGCAGCCACTGCGCCTTCTGCTCCTCGGTGCCGAAGCGGTAGATCGGCATCGCGCCGAGCGACACCGCCGCCTCCAGCGTGATCGCCACGCTGGAGTCGACCCGGGCCAGTTCCTCCAGCGCCAGGCAGAGCGCGAAGTAGTCGCCGCCCATGCCGCCGTGCTCCTCCGCGAAGGGCAGGCCGAACAGGCCCATCTTGCCCATCTGGCGGACCATCTCGTACGGGAAGGTGTGCTGCTCGTAGTGCTCGGCGATGGTGGGCGCGACCACCTCGCGGGCGAATTCCCGCACGCTCTCCCGCAGCGCCTGCTGCTCCTCGTCGAGCCGGAAGTCCATGTCGATCCTCCTGATAAGGGCGGGCCGCCGGGCGCTCGTGACGCCGGGAGCGGCTGAAGCGTTAGGAGGGGCCCCTTTACATGCACCAGGCGTTAAGAGGGGCCCCTTCCTTACCGGGGTCAGACGGGGGTGACGCCGTGTCGGCGGTGGGAGAAGTGCCGGTTCTTCCCGCGTGCGGCGGCGAACCGGCGGACCAGCTCGGCCCGCAGCTCGTGCGGCTCGACGATCGCGTCCACCACCAGCTCGCTGGCGAGGCGGACCACGTCGATGTCGCGCTCGTACTCATCGCGCTTCGCGGCCACGAACGCGGCCCGCTCGGCCTCGTCGGAGATGGCGGCGATCTTGTTGGCGTAGACCGCGTTGACGGCGGCCTCCGCGCCCATCACCGCGATCTTCGCGGTGGGCAGCGCGATCGTGGCGTCCGGCTCGAAGCCGGGACCGGCCATCGCGTACAGACCCGCGCCGTACGCCTTTCGGACCACCACACAGATCTTGGGGACGGTCGCCTCGGAGATCGCCGTGATCATTTTCGCACCGTGCCTGATGATCCCCTGCCTTTCCACCGCGCTGCCGACCATGAAGCCGGGCACGTCGCTGAGGAACAGCAGCGGCACGTTGAACGCGTCACAGAGCTGCACGAACCGGGTCGCCTTGTCGGCCGAGTCGACGAAGAGCACGCCGCCCTTGAACATCGAGTTGTTGCCGACCACGCCGACGACCTCGCCGCCCAGCCGGCCGAAGCCGATGGTCAGCTCCTTCGCCCACAGCGCCTGGATCTCGAAGAAGCTGCCCTCGTCGAGCAGGCCCTTGACGTACCGGCGCATGTCGAACGCCTGCCGCTCGCTGGCCGGCACCAGCGCGGCCAGGTCGGCCTTCGCCGGCGCGGCGACCGCCTCGGCGGCCGGCGGGTCCTGCTTCCAGTTCGACGGCAGGTAGGACAGGTACGTCCGCACCACGTCGAGCGCGTCGTTCTCGGTCTTGCAGAGGAAGTGCCCCACGCCGGACTCGGCGCAGTGCACCTTCGCGCCGCCCATCGCCTCCAGCGTGGTCTTCTCGCCGGTGACCATCTCGACCATCCGGTCGGAGCCGAGGTACATGCTGGCGTTGCCGTCCACCATGGCGACCACGTCGCAGAACGCCGGGATGTACGCCCCGCCCGCCGCGCTCGGCCCGAACAGCGCGCAGACCTGCGGGATCGACCCGGAGGCGCGGACCTGGTTCCAGAAGATCTTGCCGGCGCCGCGGCGGCCCGGGAACAGGTCGACCTGGTCGGTGATCCGGGCACCGGCCGAGTCGACCAGGTAGACCATCGGCACGCCGTTCGCGTACGCCCGCTCGATGATCCGGATGATCTTCTCGACGGTGCGCGCGCCCCAGCTGCCGGCCTTGACCGTGGAGTCGTTCGCCATCAGGCAGACCTGGCGGCCGTCGATGGTCGCGGTGCCGGTGACCACGCCGTCGGCGGGCAGCCGGTCGGCCATGGCGTTGGCGTAGAGCCCGTCCTCGACGAAGGAGCCCTCGTCGACCAGGTACGCCACGCGCTCGCGGGCGAACAGCTTCCCCTTCGCGGCGTTGGCCGCGTGGTACTTGTCCGCTCCGCCGGCGCGGGCGCGCTTGCGTAGCTGCTCCAGAGCCTCACCGTCGAGCGTCACGCCGACTCCCTTGCACCACACCGACCTGAACGATCGTTAGGCTACCCCACCGCCGGCCCGTCCGGCGACCCGCTACTCGCACCCCCACCCGCCCACTCCCGTGATCAACGGGAGACCGCGTGGGTCAGGACGGAAGAGGGGTCAGGCGGGTCCGGGGGCCGGCCCGGAGGACTCCCGACGGGAGCTTCTTGCCCACCAGGGACTCGGCCAGCTCCGCGGCCCCGATCAGGGCGTCCAGGTCGATGCCGGTGTCGATGCCCATGTCGTGCAGCATGTGCACCGCCTCCTCGGTGGCCAGGTTGCCGCTGGCACCCGGGGCGTACGGGCAGCCGCCGAGGCCACCGACGCTGGCGTCGAACTCGGTGACGCCCAACTCCATCGCGGTGAGCATGTTCGCCAGCGCGGTGCCCCTGGTGTTGTGGAAGTGCAGCAACATCGGCAGGTGGGCGTTCCGGTCCCGCACCGCGGTCACCAGCTCGCGGACGCGCCGGGGCGTACCCATGCCCGTGGTGTCGCCGAAGGCGACGCGGTCCGCGCCGTCACGGGCGACGCGGTCGACGATCGCGGCGACCCGGCGGGGGTCCACGTCGCCCTCGTAGGGGCAGCCGAAGCTGGTCGCCACGATCACCTCGGCGGTGGCGCCCGCGCCGTGCAGCAGGTCGATCAGCTCGGCGATGTCGTCGAGCGACTCGTCGGTGGACCGGTTGACGTTGCGGCGGTTGTGCGTGTCGCTGGCCGAGACCACCACCTCGATCTCGGTGAAGCCGGCCGCCAGCGCCCGCTGCGCGCCACGCGTGTTCGGCACCAGGGCGGAGTAGCGCACCCCGCCGACCTTCTCCGCCCGCTGCCACACCTCGTCGGCGTCGGCCATCTGCGGGATCGCCTTCGGGTGGACGAAGGAGACGGCCTCGATGCGCCGCACCCCGGTCCGGGACAGCGCGTCGAGCAGCCGCACCTTGGCGTCGGTGGGGATGGGCGCCTCGTTCTGGAGGCCGTCGCGGGGACCGACCTCACGGATACTCACGGAGTCCGGAAATTCCGCCATCACATTCACCTCACTGGGTCGAAGGTCAACGCATCCGGGAGACGATGCCGGTGTCGTAGTCGCCGGAGAGAAACTCCTGGTTCTCCAGCAGCTCGGCGAAGAACGGCAGGTTGCACTTCGGGCCGGCGATCTCGAACTGGGCGACCGCCGCCCGCGCCCGCTGGACCGCCTCCTCTCGGGTGTCCCCGGTGAGGATCAGCTTGGCCATCAGGCTGTCGTAGAACGGCGTGACGGTGTTGCCGGCGACGTAGCCGGAGTCGACGCGGACGCCCGCGCCGGACGGCTCGTTCCAGGCGGTGATCGCGCCCGGGCCGGGCAGGAAGCGCTTCGGGTCCTCGGCGTTGATCCGCAGCTCGATGGCGTGACCACGCGGGGTGAGCGCGTCCGGGTCGAACGTCGGCGCCAGACCGGCTGCCACCCGCAGCTGCTCCTCGACCAGGTCGACGCCGTAGACGCACTCGGTGACCGGGTGCTCGACCTGCAGCCGGGTGTTCATCTCCAGGAAGAAGAACTCATCGACGCCGGAGCTGTCGCCCTTGAGATCCCGCTGACGCGGGACCAGCAGGCACTCGACAGTGCCGGCGTTGCGGTAGTTCACCGCCTCGCCCGCGCGCACCGCGGCGGCCAGGAAACGCTCGCGCAGCTCGGGCGAGACCGCCGGGGACGGCGACTCCTCGACCAGCTTCTGGTTGCGTCGCTGCACCGAGCACTCCCGCTCGCCGAGCGCCACCACCCGGCCGTCGGCCAGGCCGAGGATCTGCACCTCGACGTGGCGCACCCGGGGAAAGTACCGCTCGATCAGCACCGACCCGTCGCCGAACATCCGCTCGGCGAACGCGCGGACCTTGTCGTACTCGGTGCGCAGCGCAACTTCGTCCGCGGCCACACCCATGCCCATGCCGCCGCCGCCCGCGGCGGCCTTGACCATCACCGGGTAGCCGATCTCCGCGGCGGCCGCGACCGCCGCGTCCAGGTCGCTCGCCGGTTCGGTGGTGCCGGGCGCGACCGGCACGCCGGCCGCCGCCATCAGGTTCCGGGCGTTGATCTTGTCGCCCATCGCGGTGATCGCGTCGGCGCCGGGCCCGACCCAGATGAGGCCGGCCCCTTCGACGGTACGGGCGAAGTCCGCGTTCTCGGACAGGAAGCCGTAGCCGGGGTGGATCGCCTGCGCACCGGTGCTACGGGCGGCGTCGAGGATCGCTTCGGCGTTCCGGTAGCTCTGCGCCGGGTTCGCCGGGCCGACGCAGACCGCCTCGTCGGCCTCGGTCACGAACGGCAACGCGCCGTCGGCCTCCGAGTGCACCGCGATCGTCCGGATCCCGAGCCGCCTGCCGGTACGGATGATCCGCCGCGCGATCTCCCCCCGATTCGCAACCAACAACGATTCGATCATCTTCTGCACGGACGTGACCCCTTCTCGACGCAAAGCCGGGGTCTCTTCTTAACATGCGTTAAGGTGCGCGCGGCGTGTCAGGTCGGGTCGGTGGGCGCGAGCAGGGCCGCGAGGGTCGCGCCGCGCAGCAGTTCGGCCCGGCGCCGGCGATCCACCTCGCCGCCCAGGAACGGCGTCGAGTTCATCAGGCCGAACGCCGCGTGGGCGAGCACCCGGGCCGCGCCGTCGGGCAGGCCGGCGTGCAGCGCGGTCAGCACGGTCACCCACTCCTCGACGTACATCCGCTGGAGCCGGCGGATCCGGCGGCGCGGCTCGTCCGGGAGGCGGTCCAGCTCGTGCAGGTGCAACGCGATCACCGCCGGGTTCGCCAGCGCGAAGTCGACGTGGAAGTCGATCAACGACTCCAGTGCCCCGCGCGGATCGCCCGGGTGACCCGCGGCCCGTTCCCGCCCGCCCGCGAGCAACCCCTCGCTCACCGGGATCAGGGCGGCGACGAGCATCGCCTCCTTACCCGCGAAGTGGTGGTAGAGCGCCGGACCGGTGACACCGGCCGCCGCGCCGATGTCGTCCATCGACACACCGTGGTAGCCGCGCGCCGCGAAGAGGCCGACCGCGATCTCCAGGATCTCGTCCCGCCGGGACCGGCGCCGGGCCGCACCCGCCGCCCCCCGTGCCTGCTGTTCCACCGCCACCGGACCAGCCTAGACCTCGTGTTCGAGCCGGGGCAGCCGCGGTTACCCAACGGTTGCCCCGGCCCGCCGTGTCAGTTCTCCTCGATGCCGTGGTCGGCGCGGACCTTCGCCGCCTCGGCGTCCCGGCCCTGCTCGTCGAGCGCGCGGGCCAGCAGCCAGGCGGCCTGCGTGGCCGGGCGGGAACCGGAGGGCAGCCCGCCGAGGACCGGGCGCAACAGCGCCTCGGCCTGCTCGGGCCGCCCGTCGCGCAGCAGCAGCTCGCCGGTCAGCACCTCGACCTGCGCCGCCTCGCCGAACGCCTCGATCGACCGCAGGCGCTCCGGCACGCCGTCCACCCGGTCCAACGCGGCGGTGAGACGGTCCTCCCCGATCAGCACCCGGGCCACCGCGTCGGCGGCCATCGCCCGCTCGTACGTCACCACCGGTGGCTCGTCGGCCCCGGCCGGGAGCGCGGCCGCCGCCTCGTCCACCCGCTCGATCGCCGCCACCGCGGCCGGCAGGTCACCGGACCAGTGCAGGGCGAGCAGCTCCCGCCGCCGGGCCCGCAGTTCGTCCACCTGGTAGCCGGCCAGCCGCCAGGCGGTCGCCGCCGCCGCGAACCGCTGCGCCGCCAGGGCGTCCCGGTCGGCGTCGTAGAGCAGGCCACCGGACTCCTCCAGCACCTGCGCCCGGTGGGGGAGATTGTCCGGCCCGTCCAGGTTGTCGGCCAACGTGTCGAGCACCGTCAGCGCCAGATCCGTCTCGCCGAGACCCGCGTAGATGCCGGACAGCATGTGCCGGCACCGGTCCGCCTCGGCCTGCGCGCCCGCCCGGTCGAGCCCGAGCACCGCCTCCTCGGCCACCTCGGCGGCCTCCGCGAGCCGCCCGGCCGCCCGGTACGCCTCGGCCAGCTCCCACCGCAGCAGCGCATCGCCCTCCAGCCCCTGCTCGACGCAGAGGGTGACCGCCTCGGCCAGATCCTCCACCGCCTCGCCGGACCGGTCGGCGGCCATCAGCGCCCGCCCCCGGGTCACCCGCAGCGGCAGGTGGGCGCCGGCCGGAGCGACCGACAGCGCCTCCCCGCACGCGGCCACCGCGTCGGCCGGATCGTCTGTGGCGCGGGCGTACGCGAGGCAGGCGCCGGTGAGCATCTCGGCGTCGCCCAGCTCGCCCGCCAGCCGGCGGGACCGCGCCGCCGCGTCCCGGAACTCCTCGGCCCGCTCCAACTGCTCCAGCACGTGCGTGCGGTGCAGCGCGACCCGGCCCGCCAGCCACGGATCGGCGCCCGCCTCCGCCTCGGCCCGGTCGAGCGCGTCGAGCGCCTCCGCCCACTGTTCGCGGTGCACGTGGGCCAGGGCGAGCCGGTCCCAGCCTGCCGCCCGGTCACGCGGCCCACCGTGCTCGGTCAGGTAACCGGCCGACTCCCGCGCCAGGGCCAGCCCTTCGTCCGCGCTCTCCTCGACCATGCTGAGCAGCACACCGAGCCGCCCGGCCACCACCTGGGCGCGCAGCGGGTCCGGCACCTCCCGCCACGCGGCCAGCGCCTCCCGGTTGACAGCGATCGCCACCGGCACGCCGTCGTCGTCCTGGGACAGTTCGCCGGCCCGCAGCTCCAGCCGCCAGGCCCGGGTGGTCGCGGGCAGGTCGGCGTCGCCGAACCGCTCGTCGTACGCGCGCAACGCGGCGACCAGGCCGTCCCGGCGGTTGGTACGCCAGCACTCCTCGGCCAGCGCGAGCAGTTCGTCGGCACCGGCGTCGGCCGGCACGGTGACCGGCTGCGTGGAAGCCACCGGAGCGTCCGCGCCGGTCCGCGGCGCCGGGACCGGCGGACGGCGCAGACTCGCGGAGAGCGGCAGGTGCTCGCCGACCGGCCCGGCCGACAGCTTGCGGGCGATCAGCCCGGACTGGTGCGTGGTGCCGTTGCGCGCGTCGAAGCGCTCGGCCAGCGCGGTCGCCGTACCGGCCAGCTCGTCGGCGAGCGCACCGGCCGGCGCGTCGGCGGCCGGCCGCTCGCCGGAAGCGCGGCGGTGCACCGTCAGCTCGGCCGGCACCTGGCGCAGCGCCGCCGAGGCGGCGGCCGCGAAGTGCATCGCGGCGGCCGGGGTGGGTGCCCGGTCCAGCCAGTCCAGGTGCCGCTCGACCAGTTCCAGCGCGCGGGCCTCGTTGCCGGTCACGGTGCAGAACTCGATGTGCTCGCCGATGTCCCACAGGTCGGCGAGGTTGCCGCGCATCCGCCGGTACGCCTCCCGGTGCGCGTCCCGCGCCGCGTCGGTGCGGCCGGTCTCACGGTAGGGCGTGAGCAGCGCGGTGAGGATCCCCTGTGGCTGCTCGTTGCAGGTCAGCCGGCCGGCGAGCACCGGCTCGGCCAGCGCCACCGCCTCCTCGTGCCGGCCGTGCCGCACCAGGTGCGCGACCTGGGTGGTCGGGTCGCAGCCGGCGCAGTCGGACAACGCGTCGCGGGGGGTGGTCATCCACTTGCGGTACCACTGCTCCGCCGCCTCCTCGTCGCCCACGTGCGCGGCCACCAGGTAGCGGTGCTTGTGGACGGCCTGGAGCGAGTGACCGGACTCCCGGTAGCGCCGTTCCATGTCGTCGAGCACCGCGTACGTCCGGTCCAGCGGCAGCTCCGGGAACTTCACCATGGCGTTGACCATGTACTTGAAGAACCAGAGCAGCTGGTGCGTGTAGCGCTGGTGGTAGGGCTGCGGATCCTTGTCGTACTCGGCCAGGCACCAGGAGAACGTGACGAAGGACTTCGCCGGCTCGCCGCCGTAGACGTACGCGGTGGTGCCGGTGACCCGGGCGGCGAAGGCGAGGTGCCGGTCGTCGCCCGCGTCGGCGCGGCGCAGCAGCTGTTCCAGCGCGGCGATCTGCCCCGGGCCGTACGGCATGGATTCGATCTCGTGGTGCATCCGCCAGAGGTCGTCGTCAGTCACGGGTCTCTCCTGGTACGGCCCGGCCGAGCAGGCCGAGGAAGGAACTGTTCAGCAGTGCGGCGTCGGCCGCCCGGATCGGGTGGTGCCCGAGCAGCAGGGCCTGCCCGTAGAGCGCCTCGACGGCCAGCCCGACCAGCTCCGGGTCGGCGAGCGTGGTGACCCGGCGGACCAGCGGGTTGCGGTGGTTGAGCACCAGTTGCGGGCGGTCCGGCGGGGCGGAGGCGGCGAGCGCGTCGAGCACCCCGCCCCACAGCTCGTCGGCCCTGTCCCGGCTGGCGGCGAGCTGGTCGTGGAACGCGGCCGAGCGGGACACCAGGTAGAGCGCCGGCAGCGAGACCGGGTCGTACGCCCGGATCACGACCTCGCAGCCGAGCCGTTCCAGGGCCCGCTGCGCGGCGGTGCGGAACGGCCGCAGGGACAGCTCGGTCGCCGGGTCGAGGATCTCGAACCGGGTGGTGAGGTCGCTCGGCTCCAGCCGTTCGATCAGCACCGACCGGTCCACAGTGGGCAGTCGCTCGATCAGCTCGGTGTCGTACGTGTAGCCGCCGTTGACCACCGCCAGGTCCTGTGCGGCGGCCACGGCGGCGAGCTGGCGGAACTCGTCCAGGCTGGCGGCGTACCGGAGCACGCCGTGCCGCTGCCGGAACTCGGCGAGCGTGAGCGTGCCGACGTTGGTGTCCATCGGCCACCACTGGTCGACCAGCCGCAGCATCTCGTCGTCGTGCATGGCGAGCGCCTTCACCCCGAGGTGGTGCACCTGGAGGAACTCGCCGAGCCTGCGCGGATCGTGCTTGGCGAGCCGGACCAGCCAGCCGCGGATCTGGTCGCCGAGCGCCTCCCGGACGGAGGTGAGCAGCGCGTCCTCGTAGAGCGCCTCCCGGCTGGCGGTGGGGCGCAGCTCGCTGGCGTCGACCACGCAGTGGGCGAAGAAGGCCCACTCGGGCAGCAGCCCGTCGGCGTGCTCGCTGAGCAGCATCCGCTTGAGGTAGACCCGGTGCCCGGCCCGGGCGGCCGGGTTCACCGCGGCGGGCAGGATGAAGGCCACGCCGGTCAGGCCCGCCTCGGGCACCGACAGCGGCACCACGTCGAAGGGGACGAACCCGAGCAGCTCCTGGGCGTACCGCTGGAGGGCGGCCCGGTCGGCGGGCGCACCGGGCGTGGTCGGCCACGGCGGCGGACCGGAGGTGGTCGGCGTGTCACCGACCCGGACGTCTACCGGCAGCAGGCCGCCGTAGAGGCGGGCCAGCTCGGTGACGGTGGGCACACCGAGCCACTGGTCGGCGTCGCGCCGGGGCACCAGCGTCACTGTGGTGCCGGGCTCGTCCCGGGCCTGTTCCGGCTCGGCGAGCCGCACCGCGTACCGCCCGTCGGACCAGCCCGTCCAGAGCACTGTGGGCTCGTCGGCGTGCCGGGTGACCACCCGGATCTCGTCCGCGACCAGGAAGCAGGAGAGCAGGCCGATGCCGAACTGCCCGAGGAACTCGTGCCGGGAGAAGCCCAGCTCGTCGCGCTTGGAGCTGCGGCCGATGGTGGCGAGCAGCTCGTGCACCTGCGCCTCGGTCAGGCCGATGCCGGTGTCGTGCACGCGCAGCGTCCCGTCGCCGGTCAGCTCCGGCGGCTCGACGCGGACCCGCGCCGGGGCTTCCGGCTCGGCGGACCGCCGAGCGGTGATCGCGTCGACGGCGTTCTGGAGCAGCTCGCGCACGTAGACCCGCGGACTGCCATAGAGGTGATGACTGAGCAGGTCGACCACGCCACGGAGGTCCACCTGGAAGGTGCGGTCCAATCGCGCTCCCGGTTCGGATTTTCGGCGCTCACCGTACCGGTCAGCGCCGACAGTGTCCGTCCCGTTGTCCCCCGGCGGCTTGACCTTCGACCGGGTGCAGGGCGCACCGTCTCCCGGCATTACGACCACCGCCGTCCGGGCCGCGACTACCGGGACGCTCAGCGGGTCAGACCGCCGGGCTGGTCGCCCTTGACGACGGGGGCCCGGACCAGGTTGCCCCACTCGGTCCACGAGCCGTCGTAGTTGCGCACCTGCGGGTACCCGAGCAGGTGGTGCAGCACGAACCAGGTGTGGCTGGACCGCTCGCCGATCCGGCAGTACGCGACCACGTCGTCGGACGGGCTCAGCCCGAGCTGGTCGGCGTAGATGGCACGCAGCTCGTCGGCGGACTTGAACGTGCCGTCGTCGTTCGCGGCGGACTTCCACGGCTTGCTCACCGCGCCCGGGATGTGCCCGCCACGCAGCGCGCCCTCCTGCGGGTAGTCCGGCATGTGCAGCATCTCGCCGGTGTACTCGCCCGGCGACCGCACGTCCACCAGCGGTCGCCCGGCAGCCACGTGCGCCATGACCTGCTCCCGGTACGCACGGATCGGCGCGTCGTTGCGCTCCGGCACCGGGTACGAGGCGCGGGGCCGGCTCACCCTGTCCCGGGTCAGCTCCCGCCCCTCGGCGACCCACTTCTGCCGGCCGCCGTCGAGCAGCCGCACGTCGGCGTGACCGAAGAGGGAGAAGACCCAGAGGGCGTACGCGGCCCACCAGTTGAAGTTGTCGCCGTAGAAGACGACCGTGTCGTCCCGCCCGATGCCCTTGGCCGCGCACAGCTCGGCGAAGCTCGCGGCGTCCAGGTAGTCGCGGGTGATCTGGTCGTTGAGTTCGGTGTGCCAGTCGACCTTGACGGCGCCGGGGATGTGGCCGGTGTCGTAGAGGAGCACGTCCTCGTCGGACTCGACCACCACGAGCCCTTTGTCGCCCAGGTGCTCGGCCAGCCACTCGGTGGTGACCAGGCGCTGCGGGTCGGCGTACGACTGGAGGTGGGGATGGGGATCGCTCGGCACAGGCATGATCCCCAAGGTACGCCGGATCAGTGGGGCACGGTGCCGGTCAGGCGCGGCGGTGCACCAGGCGGCCGGCGACCACCGTGGCCCGGCACGAGCCGTCCGGATTGAACACGGCGAGGTCGGCGCGCCCGCCGGGCACCAACGCGGGCGGCCGGGTGGCGGCCAGCACCGCCACCTCGTTGCGGTTCGCGGCGGACCGCAACGCGGGGTCGGTGACGTGCTCGTCGAGCACTGCGGCGACGCCGAGCCGGAACAGCGCGTGCACCCGTTCGCGGGGTGTGGGCGCCGGGGGCAGCGGGCCGTCGTGCACGAGCGCCGGCCCGAGCGTGCCGGCCCACCGCCGCACCCGCACCCGGGGGTACGCGCCGGGCAGCTCGGCCGTCGGCACGACCGCCTCGACCCGGTCACCGGCGACCACGACGGCGAGCCCCGCGCGGGGTGGGTCGTCGAGCGTCAGCCGCAGCAGGTCGGCGGCGTGGACGGTACGCACGCTCAGTCGCGCTCGACCGGCCCGAGCACCGGCCGCTTGGCGGTGACGAAGTCGCCGGAGGAGCGCCCGGTCAGCCGGCGCTTGATCCACGGTGCGAGGTGCCGGCCGGCCCAGCGCAGGTCGGCGGCGCGCGCGGCGAGCCACGGGCTGGGCGCCGGGTGTACCGGCACCATCAGCCAATCCTCGTCGCAGCCGACGCCGAGCGCGGTGAGCACCTGGGCGGCGACCCGGCGGTGCCCGGCGGCCGACAGGTGCAGCCGGTCGGTGCTCCAGAGCAGCGGGTTGAGGTAGGTGTCGTCGGCGTACAGGTCGACCAGGATCGCCCCGTGCCGGTCGGCCACCTCGCCGACCGCCCGGTTGAGCAGCGCGACGCGGGGGGCCACGAGCCGCTGGCCGGGCAGCCGGGCCATCACGTCGGCGAACCGGAACAGCACCAGGTCGCTGCCGCCGGACCGCAGCCGCTGCACGACCGAGTCGAAGCGAGGGACGAACGAGTCCGGGTCGAAGCTGCGGCGCAGCACGTCGTTGCCACCGGCCGCGAAGCTGATCAGGTCGGGCTTCATGGCCAGCGCGGCGGGCACCTGCTCGGCCACCACGTTCGGGAACAGCCGGCCCCGGATGGCCAGGTTGGCGTACCCGAAGTCGGGCCCGGCCTCGGCGGCGAGGCGGGTGGCGACCAGGTCGGCCCAGCCTCGATAGCTGCCGTCCGGATATGCGTCGTCCATGCCCTCGGTGAAGCTGTCACCCACCGCCACGTAGCTGCGCCAGCGCACGGCGCCCCCCTCAGACGTCCCGGCAGAAGTGCGTCGCACAGTCTGTCACCGCGCGGACCGGTCCCGCTGGCCCTGGACGCCGGACGTGGCGGATGTCTCGACGTCCTGTTCACGAGCGCCACCCGAGGGGACAAGTCCGTCCGACACGTCCGGCGGGGCAGAATCCGTCGTCCGGACCGGGGATGATGTCTGCCGTCATACTCGCTGACCGACGGCAGGCGGCTGTGGCAGACCGACGCGGACCGGCTGCTGCCCGGCCGTGACTGCCGCCTGGCCGACGCGCAGGCCGCCGGGACCAGGCCGTGGTCACCACGCTCTGCGACGGCGACCGGGGCGCGCTGCTCGGCCTGGACCCGGCCACCGGCACGGTGAACGTGCTGGCCGAGGCTCTGTTGTCGGCCGGCACCGAGGGCAGCGACGCGAAGGTGCTGGAGCGCGACGGCGCTGTGGTGCTCGTGCCGTGGAAGCAGGTCACCGCGGACGCGGCGATCACCGTCCTGCGCTGAAACGACGCGGGGCGGGCCACCCGCAGGTGACCCGCCCCGTGTCCCCCGTCGTCAGGCAGGCACGTACGCCAGCAGCGCCGCCCCGCTCAGCCCGGTCGGCTCGGTCACGGTCCCGACCGGCTGGAATCGCTTGTCCAGGACGCTGATGCCGTTGTCGCGCCGGACGAGCACCGTGCCGTCGGTGCTGAACAGGATGCTGCGGACCGCGCCGTCGCCGGGCAGTTCGACGGTCTTGCCGGTGGTGGTGTCGACCACCGCGAAGCTGTCGTCGTTGCGGGTCTCGTCCTTGTTGATCCAGCCCACGGCCACGAATCGGCCGTCCGCCGAGACGCTGCGGACCCGCCATCCGTCGTAACCGGAGGTGTCGGCCTTCGGCGGCGTGTAGCTGTAGAACGTCAACTTCCGGTTGTTGGTCGCGTACGGCCGGCCCTCGGATACGGCGGCCCAGTTCCGGCCGTCCGGCGTCCACCACTTCAGGGTCTCGTTGCCGGCGTCTCCGTCGGCGGGCTTGCGGGTGCTCAGGTCGATGAGCGCCATGTGGCCGTCCTGCTGCACCAGCAGCCGGTCGTTGGTGTTCCACACGAGCGGGTCGTCACCGCTGCAGGGCGCCTTTCCGGAGAAGGGCGACTCCTCGGCGATGGTGACCCGGTCGCTGCCGTCGATCAGGGTGGTCACGAGCTTGCCGGCCTCCGCCCCGGCCGCTCCTTCCACCCAGGCCAGCCGCTCGCCGTACGGGGAGATGGTGATGGTGTTCCGGACGCAGTCGCCGCCGCCGTACGGGACGCTGGCGCTCACCCGGTCGGTGCCGCCCTTGACGACGTGGACCTCCGCGGCCTGCTCGCCGAACGACAGGTAGTACCGGGTGCCGGGCAGTGCGGCGGAGGAGGCGTCCGAAGGGCTCGGCGCGGCGGACGACGGGGCGGCGGCGGACGACTGCCCGGCGGCGGGCGCGGACGGCGTGGTGCCGCCGTCGCCGCAGGCGCTCACGCCCGTGGCGACGAACGCGGCGGCGGCGAGGGCGACGACGGTACGCAGTCCGCGGGCGGTGGTGACGACGACGTTCACAATTCGATCCTCCGGGGTTGGTGGTGCGCGTCTCTGACGCACTCCCAGACGTCAATTTCGATCCGCATGGTTGCCGCCTGATCGAAAGAATCTCAGGGCACGTACGCCAGCAGCGCCCGGTTCCGGGTCTCGGCCGGCTCGGTCACGGTGCCGAGCGGCTTGAACTCACTGTCGAGGACCGTGATGCCGGTTCCTCGCCGCAGCAGCACCGTTCCGTCGGCGCTGAACAGGATGCTGCGCACCTCGCCCGTGCCGGGCAGGTCGACCACCTCGCTGGTCCCGGTGTCGACCACCGCGAAGCTGCCGTCCCGGCGGGACGGGTCGGTGCCGATCCAGCCGACGGCCACGTAACGGCCGTCGGTGGACACGCTGCGCGCCTCCCAGCCGTCCCACTTCGCGGCCTCCTGCTCGGGTGGGGTGAAGGTGTACTGCCGCAGGTCGGTGGTGTCCGAGACGTAGGGCTTGCCGTCCGACTCGGCGGCCAGCCAGGTGCCGTCGGCGGACCAGCAGCGATTGGTCTCCTGGCCCGGGTCGCCCATGACCTGCTTGTTGGCCGCCACGTCGTAGAGCACGGACTGGCGGTTCTTCCGCTGCACCATCAGCTGGTCGTCGCCCTTCCAGCGCAACGGCCGGGCGCCCAGGCAACTGATCCCCTCGGCCAGGGTCGTCGCCTCCTCGTCTCCGACGTCGGCGATCAGCAGCACCCCGTTCGCGTTGTCGGTGCTGTCCTGCACCCACACCACCCGCGTGCCGTCCGGCGAGATGCTGACGGTGTTGGCCTCGCAGCGAGAGGCGGCCTCGTGGACGACCTCGTGAACCACCCGGTCCTGCGTGCCGCGGACCTCGTGGATCCGCGACCGGGTGGACGTCTGCTCCAGGTAGTAGCGGGTACCGGCGACCGCCGACTGCGACTGACCCGTGCTCGTGTCGGTGGAGGGCGTACGGGACGGCTCGACCGGCGGGGCGGTGACCGTCACCGACGGCCCGGCCGGGGCGGGCGCCTGGCTGTTCGGCCGGATCGCCAGTGCCGTCCCGGTCGCGGCGGCCAGCACCACGAGCGCGGCGGCGGAGGTGGCGACGGCCCGCTGGATGCCGAGCCGCCGGGAGGTACGCAGCGCCCGGTTCCGCAGGTCGACCGGGGTGACCTCCTCGGCCAGGTCGGCCAGGTCGAAACGCAGTCGGTCCTGGTTCATCGGGCGGTTCCTTCCGTGACGTACAGCTCGGCGAGCTCCGGGGCCACGCTGCGCAGCTTCGCCAGCGCCTTGGAGGTCTGACTCTTGACGGTGCCGACGGTCACGCCGAGCAGCTCGGCGGCCTCGGATTCGGTGCGGTCCTCGAAGAACCGCAGGACCAGGACGGCCCGTTGCTTGGCGGACAGCCGGGCCAGCGCGGCCCGGAGGGTCAGCCGGAGGGTGGTCTGCTGGGCGTGGTCGGGGCCCGAGTCGCCTCCGCGCGGCTCGGGCACGTCGCCCGGCATCGACTCGGCCACCCGGCGGCGCCGCCACCAGGAGACCTGCAGGTGGTACATGACCTTCCGGGTGTACGCCTCCGCGTTGCCGGTCTCGTGCAACCGGTTCCAGGCACGGTGGGTACGGGCGAGCGCGGACTGGACGAGATCTTCGGCCAAATGCTGGTCGCCGGTCAGCAGGTAGGCGGAGCGCAGTAACGCAGGGGTGCGAGTCCGGACGAACAGGTCGAACTCAGTCAGCAAAGGGTCCACACGAGCCGATCCTTGGGGTCAGGTGGTGCATCAGCGTGACGCCTTCCGAGACGCCAGCCGTCCACGCCATGGTTGCCGCCGCCGGTGACTGTTCTCGACGGACCGGGCGGTTGTCAGCAGTCGAAGACCGACCAGCAGATGTCGTTGCGCAGGCGCTGGTCGTCCAGGACCAGCTCGCGGATCTCCGCCGGGAGCTGGTCGCGCTGCCACCGGCACTCGTCGCGCCCGGCCGCCTCGCCGAGACCGGCGGGCGCCGCCGCGCGTACCGCCTTGATCGCGTACGCGGCGGCGCCGAGTTCGTGGGCGGCGACGTGGGCCACGACGGCGGCCTGACCGGCGGCGTACGCGGCGTTGCGTGCCGCCCCGCGCAGGTCCCGGGCCGCCCCCATGGCGTGGCCGCCCGCCGCACGCGCCTCCATCATCCTGACCTCGCCCCGCACCCAGGCACGCGCGTGCTCGATCGCCGTACGCGGACGGGTGTCGTCGGGCCGGACCGCCTCGAACAGGCCGAGGACGTGCTCGGCGCAGGTGGCGGCCCAGAGGGCGAGCAGATGGTGGTGCTCGTCGGTGAGCGTGCCGCCCCGGCGGATCGTCGTGAACCGGGGGTCGCGGATCTTCGGCAGGATCACGGCGCGGCCTCCGGGCCGGCGCGGCGCAGGTCGTGGTCGAGGGCGCTCATCAGCCGGGCGACCCGGCTGCCGCCGCCGGTCAGCGGCGGATAGCGGCGGAGCACGTCGATCAGCACCGGCGTGGCGAGCCGCCGGGACCGGTCCACCTGCGAGTCCCCGACGGTCTCGGCGCCGCCGGCCTCCAGTTCGGCGACGCGGGCGGCGTTGGCGGCGGCCCGCAGGATGTGGCCGACCTGGGTGGCCTTCGCGATCGGGTGCAGGTAGGCGGCGGCTGCGGCGTCACCGGCGGCCCGGGCGGCGAGGCGCGCGGCCTCGGTGGGGGCGGACCGGGCGGCCCGGTGCGCGTCGAGGGACGTGACCCGCTGGAGCTTCGTCCGGGCGGCGCCGCGTACGAACGTCCAGGCTGCGTCGACAGCCGCCCGGGGACGCGGGTCACCGGGAACCGCCCGCTCGTAGACCGGGAGGACGTCCTCCGCGTGCTGGACCGCGTACCGCGCCACCTCGCGCAGCTCATCAGTCGTCAGGTCGAAGTCCCCGGTCGCTGTCATGGCGCGGGCATCGTATCGGTGATGCTCCGCCGGTAGGGGCCCCAGCCGACGAAACGCTCGAACAGCTCGCGCGGGGTCGGCCCGTCCTGCGGGTTGAGGCGGAACAGGTCGTGGGTGGCCTCGTGGTAGAGCCCGGACAGGTAGACGGCCAGGTCGACCGGGTGGTCCGCGTACTCGACCTTGAGCAGCAGGCGGGCCTGGGCGCAGGGCCACGGCCCGCCGCAGGCGCGGCAGAGCCACAGCGGCCGGATCGGCAGGTGGGCCGGGTGGTCCGGCGGGTAGGGGCGGGGCCGATCGGGGTACGGCCCGAGCCGCGGTACGGGAAGGTTCATGCGTGACAGTCTGCTGATGTCACCACTACGCTCGGAAGTCGTCGCTGCAAGTCCGGGGAGAGGCCGGGAGAGCGGCGGCGGAATGGGGAGGGCGTGTGGAGAACGAACCGACCGCCGAGCTGATCCGCGCGCAACTGCGCCGGCTGCGGGTACGGGCCGAGCTGAGCCAGGAGGAGTTCGGGAGGCTCGTGCACTTCTCCGGCTCCCAGGTGTCGGCCGTCGAGTTGGGCCACCGGCCGCTCGACCGGTTCTTCCTCGCCCGGGCCGACGAGGTGCTCGGCACCGGCGGGCTGTTGATGTCGCTGCTCAAGCTCGCCGAGCGCGACGGCCAGCCGAGCTGGTTCCGCCCCTGGCTCGAAGCCGAACGCCAGGCGCAGCAGTTGCGCACCTACCAACCGACCCTGGTGCCCGGACTGCTCCAGACCGAGAACTACGCCCGCGCGATGATCCGCACGGACGACCTGATCACCGATGACGAGGTGGAGCGGCGCCTCGGGGTACGGCTGGACCGGCAGTCGATCCTCTCCGACCCGGATCGCCCGAAGTACATCGCCGTCATCGAGGAGTCCGTCCTGCGCCGCGCCGACGAAGGCTATCGCGGGCTCATGGCCGAGCAGATCGCGCACCTCGTCGAGTGCGCCGAGCGCCCGCACGTCGACATCCACATCGTGCCGACCTCGGTCACCATGCATGTCGGCCTGGTCGGGCCGTTCGCGCTGGCCCGGGGAACAGACGGCGGCTGGGTCGGTCACCTGGAGAACCAACTCGGCGGCGTCGTGGTCGACAAGGACGAGGACGTGGCTATCCTGCTGTCCAGATGGGAGAGTGTCCGCAGCGAGGCACTACCGCGCCGGCAGTCGGTCGAGCTGATGAAGGACGTGATGACCTCGTGGAGCTGACCGGAGCGATCTGGCGGAAGTCCACACGCAGCGGCACTCAGGGCGACTGTGTCGAGGTGGCGGACAATCTGGCCGGGGTGGTCGGGGTGCGGGACAGCAAGGACCCGGGCGGGCCGGTGCTCACCTTCACGCCCGACGCCTGGCGTGCCTTCGTCCGGCTCAGCGGGAGCCGCGCGCCGCGCTGATCAGCACCGTGTGCTTGCGTACCCGGAAGGCGCCTTCGGCGTCGATGCGGGCTTCGATCGCGACGCGGGCGGCGTCCTCCTGCTCGGCGGTGAGCGGCCCGATCATGCTGGCGATGTAGGCGAGGATCGGCTCGACGGCGGGCACCACCAGTTCGTCCGGGTAGCGCTCGACCGTCACGTCGTCGAAGTGGGCGGCGACCCGTGCGGGTGTCGCCTCGGCGGTGACGTCGTTCGAGTCGTGGAACCGGACGGCCAGGTCGGGGCGCCCGATGACCGGGCCGAGCGCGTCCAGTTCGGCGAGATGGTCGCTGCCGTTCACGGCGACCGCGAGCCGCCCGCCGGGGCGCAGCACCCGGGCGAACTCGCGCAGCGCGGCGTCCGGGTCGTCCAGGTGGTAAAGCATGCTGTTGGCGATCACCGCGTCGGCCGTGCCGTCGCCGAACGGCAGGTACGCGGCGTCGCAGCGCATCACCTGCGCCCCGGGCACCTCGCGTAGCCGCGCGCACATGGCGGGCGAGAAGTCGGTGAGCGTGAGGCGGGCCCGATGGCTCACCCGGTGCCACAGCTCGCCGGTGCCGGCGCCCACCTCCAGCACGTCGCCGGACAGCGGCAGCCGCTCGCCGAGCCAGGCGAACCAGTCCTGCGGGTTGGTGCCGTACGAGTGGAGCGCCATCCGGGCGGCTAGGTTCCCTGTGGTCGTCGCGTACTGGCTCACGGCGCGAGCCGACGGAGTGGTGGTCATCCGCCAAACGTAGAGGACGTGGTTCTCCGCGAGCCGCGGTATCAAGTGTTGCTAGGTACCGGTACCTAGTGTTACTTTCTACTGGTACTCAACGTCGCTTGGTAGCGAGGAGACGAGGGCATGGGCAATCAGATGACCGAGATGCTGAAGGGCACTCTCGAAGGAATCGTCCTGGCGATCCTGGCCCGCCGATCCGCGTACGGCTACGAGATCACCACCTGGCTGCGCGACCGCGGTTTCTCGGACATCGCGGAAGGCACGATCTACGCGCTGCTCGTCCGCATCGAGCAACGCGGTTTCGTGGACGTGGAGAAGGTTCCCTCCGAGAAGGGGCCCCCGCGGAAGGTGTATTCGATCAACACGAAGGGGCGGGAGCAACTCGCCGAGTTCTGGGGGACGTGGGACGTCCTCGCGGAGCGCATCGACCACCTTCGTGACAACGACAACCCGCAGAACGAAGGAGCATGAGCATGGCCGCGAAGTGGATCGAGACGCTCGTCGGGTCGCTCGACCAGAAGAAGCAGTACAAGCAGCACATGGCCCGCATGGAGGCCCTGCCGGAGCCACACCGGAGCGCGGCCATGGCCCTCCAGCGGTACCTCACGTACCAGGGCGGCATCGTCGACGGGAACACGCTCGTCACGATGCTCGGCGACTTCGCCGACCTCTGGGAGCGTGCGGCCGCCGACAACACGCCCGTCCGCGCCATCGTCGGCGACGACCCGGTCGAGTTCGCCGAGACGTTCGTGTCCGCGTACTCCGGCAGGCAGTGGTTGGACAAGGAGCGCGCGCGCCTCCGCAAGGCGATCGACGCCACCGGCGACAGCGGGGAGAAGCCCACGTGACCGCCCCGACGCGCGATCCCGCGATGTCGCGTGGTTCGCCGACAACCAGCCGGTGACGTCGATCCTGAACACTCTCCGCGCGATCTTCGCGCAGCAACCCGTCGGCCACGACGTCTGGTTCGCGCTCGCCTGGTACGCCGGCCTGCTCCTGGCCGCCTACGCCGCCGCGACCGCGATCTACCGCAGGAAGGTCAGCTAGCCGGGCGCGGGAGCCGGTCACCCGTCACAGGTAGAGGCAGAACGGGTGACCGGCCGGGTCGAGGTGCACCCGGACGTCGTCCTGCGGCTGGAAGTCGGCCAGTGTCGCACCCACCGACACCGCGTACGCCGAGGCGGCCTCCAGGTCGTCGACCTTGATGTCCAGGTGGGTCATCATCGGCGGGTCGCCGGGGTCGGCGGGCCACACCGGGCGCACGTAGGCCGGCTCGTCCTGGAACGCCAGCCAGTGGCCGCCGTCCGGCGGGGCCAGCACCACCCAGTCGGATTCGTCCTCACGGCGGGACCAGCCGAGCAGCCGCTCGTAGAACGCGGCCAGGTCCTGTGCGGACGGCGCGTCGAGCACGAAGCTCGTCAGCTTCAACAGTGGTCGCTCACCCATGCCGCATTCCTACCCCGCCCCTGCGACAACCTCACCCGCCACGAGGGCGGAAAGGGATCGCACGGGCACAAGCGCTCGCCGTACGCTGCGGCAATGCTGCTGCGCACGTCGACCCTGCTGCTCCGGACCCTGCGCGAGGACCCGGCCGACGCGGAGGTGCCGAGCCACCGGCTGCTGCTGCGCGCCGGATACGTCCGCCGGGCCGCGCCGGGCGGCTACACCTGGCTGCCGCTGGGCAAGCTCGTGCTGGACCGGATCACCGCGATCGTCCGGGACGAGATGACAGCGATCGGCGACCAGGAGGTGCACTTCCCGGCGCTGCTCCCAGCCGAGCCCTACCGGACCAGCGGGCGGTGGACCGAGTACGGGGACGACATCTTCACGCTCGCCGACCGCAGGGGTGCCGACCACCTGCTCGCGCCGACCCACGAGGAGCTGGCCGCGCTGCTGGTGAAGGACCTGTTCACCTCGTACCGGGACTTCCCGGTGACGCTGTTCCAGATCCAGACCAAGTTCCGCGACGAGGCGCGTCCCCGCGCCGGTCTGCTGCGCGGGCGCGAGTTCCTGATGAAGGACGCCTACTCGTTCGACCTGGACGACGCCGGGCTCCGGGCGGCGTACGACCGGCACCGGGCCGCCTACGAGCGCGTCTTCACCCGGCTCGGGCTGGACTTCACCACCGTCCGCGCGATGTCCGGCGCCATGGGTGGGTCCGCGTCGGAGGAGTTCCTGGCCGCCACGCCGGTCGGCGAGGACACGTTCGTCGGCTGCACCGCCTGCGACTACGCGGCGAACACCGAGGCGGTGGTGACCCGCGCCCCGACCGCCGGTGACCCCGACGCGCACCCGCCCGCCGAGGTGCACGACACCCCGGAGACACCCACCATCACCGCCCTGGTCGAGCTGGCCGAGGCGCGCAAGCTGGGCGGGCGTGCCGGCTGGACCGCCGCCGACACGTTGAAGAACGTGGTCCTCACCGTCCGCCGGCCCGACGCCGAACAGGGCGAGCCGCTGGTGATCGGCCTGCCGGGCGACCGCGAGGTGGACCTCAAGCGGGTCGAGGCGGTGCTCGCCCCGGCCACAGTGGCGGTCTTCGAGGACTGGGACGCGCACCCCGAACTGGTCCGCGGCTACATCGGGCCGCAGGTCCTGGCCGAGCACGGCATCCGCTACCTGGTCGACCCGCGCGTCGTGCCCGGCACCGGGTGGCTGACCGGGGCGAACGAGCCGGGCCGGCACGCCACCGACGTGGTGTGCGGGCGCGACTTCGTCCCGGACGGCACGATCGAGGCCGCCGAGGTGCGGCCCGGCGACCCCTGCCCGGCCTGCGCCGACGGCGAACTGACCATCCGGCGGGGCATCGAGGTCGGGCACATCTTCCAGCTCGGACGCCGGTACACCGACGCGTTCGCGGTCGACGTGCTCGGCCCCGAGGGCAAGCCGGTCCGGCCCACCATGGGGTGCTACGGCATCGGCGTGTCCCGGGCGGTCGCCGCGGTGGCCGAGCAGCACCACGACGACCGCGGGCTGGTCTGGCCGGCCGCTGTCGCGCCGTGCGACGTACACCTGATCGCCGCCGGGAAAGGGCCGCAGCTCGACGCGGCGCTCGACCTCGGCGGGCGCCTCGCCGCCGCCGGCCTGCGCGTGCTGGTCGACGACCGCACGCACGTGTCCGCCGGGGTGAAGTTCACCGACGCCGAGCTGATCGGCATCCCGCGCGCCGTCGTGGTCGGCCGCCGCCTGGCCGACGGGTACGTGGAACTGCGCGACCGGGCCACCGGCGAGCGCACCGAACTGCCGGCGGAGGCCGTCGTGGAGCGCCTGCGCTACGAGGTGGGCGCGACGCGCCGCAACGGGGTGTAGCGGGAGCGCCACCGGGTACCGCAGACGGATCGATCGAAGCTTTCGGAGGCTCTCATGTACCGCGTCAGTGACGTGATGACCAGGCAGGTGATCTATCTCTCGGCGGAGACCCCGCTGGACGAGGCGGCCCGGGTGATGAAGGAGTCGGACATCGGCGACGTGGTGGTTACCGACGGTGCCACCCTGGCCGGCATGCTGACCGACCGCGACATCGTGGTCCGGGCGGTGGCCGAGCGCGCCGACCCCGGCACCACCACCATCGGCTCGATCATCACCCGTGAGGTGGTGATGATCGAGCAGCACTGCACGGCGAACGAGGCGGCAGCGCTGATGCGCGAGCGCAACATCCGCCGGGTGCTCGTGTGCGACAGCGACCGCAAGCTCGTCGGCATCGTCTCCCTCGGTGACCTCGCCATGCAGCTCGACCCCCGGTCGGCGCTCAGCGACATCAGCGAGGCCGCGCCGAACGTGTGAGCGCGGGCCCCGCACGCGCGGCGGGGCCCCGCTCGGCACCGCCGGGTGGCGAGACCCGACGGCGGATAGCCTCGACCCATGCCCGAGATGCCGACCAAGCTGGCCGAGATCGTCGACGAGTTCGCCGCCGCGCCCCGCGACGTCGTCCTGGAGATGCTGCTGGAGTTCGCGGACGTGATCCCGCCCCTGCCCGAGGGTGTGAACCGGGAGGAGCTGGAGCAGGTCCCCGAGTGCCAGACCGCGTTCTTCCTGCGCGCCGAGGTGAACGCGGACAAGACCGTGAGCACCGTCTTCGACTGCCCGCCGGAGGCGCCCACCACGCGGGCGTTCGCCGGCATCCTCGCCGACGGGCTGGCCGGGGCGAGCGCCGAGGAGGTGCTCGCCGTACCGGACGACCTCTACCAGCGGATGGGCCTGGCGCAGGCGATCAGTCCACTGCGGGTACGCGGCGGCACCGCCATCCTGGCCCGGCTCAAGCGCCAGGTCCGGGAACAGATCTCCTGACCGGAGGGTTGTCGCTGGTCATGGACATCGAGATCTACGCCGACGTGGTCTGCCCCTGGTGCTGGATCGGCAAGCGCCGGCTGGAACAGGCACTGAAGTCGTACGACGGCGAGGTGACGGTCCGGTTCCGGCCGTTCCAGCTCGACCCGACGCCGGTCACCGAGCCGAAGCCGCTGCTGGAGGCGCTCGGCGACAAGTTCGGCGGGCGGGACAAGGCCGAGGGCATGGCCGCGCACGTCACGGGCGTCGCCGCGGGCGCGGGCCTGGATCTGCGGTTCGACCGCGCGGTGGCCGCGAACACGTTCGACGCGCACCGGCTGGTGCGTCTCGCCACCGAGCACGGGCGCTCCGCCGAGATGGTCGAGCGGCTCTACCGGGCGCACTTCCACGACGGCGTCGACGTCGGCTCGATCGACGCGCTCGTCACGCTGGCCGGCGAGGCCGGGCTGGACGAGACCGAGGCGCGGCAGTACCTGGAGTCGAACCTGGGCCGCCGGGAGGTGGCCGCCGACCTGCGCACCGCCCACCAGCTCGGTGTCTCCAGCGTGCCGACGTTCGTGCTGGCCGGAAAGTACGCGGTCACCGGCGCGCAGGAGCCGGAGACACTGCTCGCCGCGCTGCGCGAGGTGACGCGACACGAAGCGGCGGCCTGATGTTTCACGTGGAACAAGATCGATGCGGATGAGGACCTGGGCCGGTCTGGCCAGGTTCTCCACCACCCTCGTCCTTCAGTTGGGATTGGTGAGGAACGCGTTCTCCTGGGCGAAGTCCCGGCCCTCGGTGGTGGTGAGCTGCCGGCGGCGCAGCGCCTCGGGGCGGTTCGCCTCGGCGTCCTCGATGCCGTGCCGGACGCCGACCCGGATCACGCCGTACAGGAAGACGAAACCGAAGACGTAGAGGATCACTGTGGTGACGAAGACCAGCATGCGATCACCGTAGGCCGGTGCGGACCCGACCCGTTCTCATCTTCCGCCGGTTCCCCCGTACGTGTCCGCGAGATGGTCGGCCCAGGTCCGGGCACCGGTCGGCGTGGCGGTCGTGGTGAGACCGCCAGCGCGCAGCTCGCGCCCGAGCCGGCCGGGGATCCGGATCGGCAGCAGCGGACGGCGCACCCGGCGCGCCGCCAGCCAGGCACGGGCCGCCTCGTCGAAGCGCAACACCTCCGGTCCGCCGAAGTCCTCCACCCGGTTCGACGGCCCGGCGAGCAGCAGGACCGCGAGCCGGTCCGCCACCTCGGCGGGGTCGACCGGCTGGGCGAGCACCGCCCGGTCCCCGATCACCGGCCCGAGGCGGCTCGCACCGCCGAGCAGGCCCTCCAGGAACTGCGGGAACTGGGTCGCCCGCAACACGCTCCACGGCACCGGTCCGGCGGCCACCACCTGCTCGGCCGCGAGCTTGTGCCGGTAGTAGCCGAGCGGCACCCGGTCGACGCCGACGATCGAGACGAAGACCAGGTGACGAACTCCGGCGTGACCGGCGGCCACTGCCAGCCGGCGGGTGCCGAGGACGTCGATGTCGTGCGTACGCCGGTTCGGCGACGAGGCCAGGTGCAGCACGGCGTCCACCCCGGCGACCGCCTCCGCCAGCCCGGCGCCGGTGGCCAGGTCCGCGGCCACCCACTCGACCCCGTCCCCGGTACGCGACCGGCGGCTGACCGCCCGCAGCGTGAAGCCCTCGTCCCGCAGCCGCGGCACCGCCACCCGTCCGAGCCGCCCGGTCGCCCCGGTCACCAGTACCCGCATCGCCATTCCTCCCGCTCACACCGCACCCGCCGTGCGGTTCGTTCCCCGCCGGCTGCGCCCGCGTCGCGGCGGCTTCGCGCCGTCGGGCCGGGCAACGCCACTCCACGCACCCACCGATCCTGCGGCACGAGAAGGACACCATGGGTGACGGACGGCAGAGCCGACCGGTTCAGGTGGCCGGGCTGGGCACCACTCGGCCGGCCAGCAGCAGACCGAGCAGGCCGCAGGCGGCGGCCACGGCCAGCGTGGTCGCGAAGCCGGCCGGGCCGGGGGACGCACCGGCGGCCAGGACCGCGCCGGTGAGCGCCAGCACGGTGGCGGCGGCGAGCGAGTCGCCCAGTTGCAGCGCGGAGCTGTTGCGGCCCTGCTCGGCCGGGGCGGACTGCTCCAGGGTGAGCACCGACAGCGACGGATAGAGCAGGCCCATGCCCAGCCCGGCCACCGCCCAGCAGAGCACGGCCGGCAGCACCGGCAGTCCGGGCACCAGCGCCGACGCCACGCCCGCCGTACCGATCGTGATGCAGGCCAGCCCGGCCCGGGGCAGGGTCGCCGCCGAGCGGGGTGAGCCGATCCGCCCCTGGATCCACGAGCCCACCGACCAGGACAGCGCCCCGACGGTCAGCACCAGACCGGCACCGGTGGGCGAGAAGCCGCGTTCCCGGGACAGCATCAGCGGTATCACCACCTCGGCAGCGACGAACGCCGCCGAGGCCAGCGCGCGCAGGCCGATGACCGTCGGCAGTCCCCGTGCCGCGCGCAGGAACCCGGCCGGCAGCAGGTGCGGTACGCAGACCAGCAACCCGGCCAGCGCCGCGGCGATCAGACCGGCGGCGAGCGCGCCGCGCTGCTGCCCCCCGTAGTGCAGCAGGGCGGCGCTCGCCCCCGCTCCGCAGGCCCAGCCGATCCGGGCCAGGGCGCCCGCGGGCGGCCGGGTCGCCACGGTGGCGGTCAGTGCCCGCAGCCCTGGCTGGACCAGCAGCGCCGCCGCGATCGCCACCGCCGGCACCGCGAGGAACACCCACCGCCAGCCCAGGTGTTCCACGATCAGTCCGGCCAGCGCCGGGCCGACGAGCGACGGCACCACCCAGGCCGCGGCGAACGCGGCGAAGATCCGCCGGCGCAACTGCTCCGGGTACGCCTGACCCACGACCACGTAGAGCGCCACCGAGACCAGTCCGGAGCCGAAGCCCTGCACCACCCGCCCGACGACCAGCACCTCCATGGTCGTCGCGGTGCCCGCCACCACCAGCCCGGCGACGAACCAGACCACACCGTGCCACATCGCCGGGCGCGGCCCGCGCGCGTCGCACCAGATGCCGGAGGCGACCATCGCCACCACGCCGGAGGCGAACGAACCGCCGAACGCCAGCGCGTACAGGCCGAGCCCGTCGAGACTGCGCGCCACTGTCGGCATGGCGGTGCCCACCGCCAGCGCTTCGAACGCGAGCAGGGACACCAGGGCGACACTGCCCACCGTCATCGCCCGCAGGCGCGGCGACCACAGGTCGACAGGTGGATCAGCCGGTACGGCGGTGGTGCTGGTCATGGCGTTCAGCCTCGGACCTCACCCCCGGTTGAGGTCAACTGTGTCGCGCGTCTCGTCCGGCGGGAGCGGCGGGGGCGACGCCGGAAACTTCTGCCGTCGGGGTGGCATAACGGACGCCGCCCCGGGAAGTCGGGCCGCCGGGACGAGACCGGGAGGCGAGATGACGCTGGGACGGTTCGCCGGTCTCCTGCTGTCACCGACTGTCGTGCCGGAGACCGCCGCGCGCGTCGCGCGTACCGTCGGGTCGGCCCTGCCCACTGACGCCGTGCCGACCCGGGTCGGCGAGGTGGCGGGCAGCGTCGGTGCGGCCGCGGCCCGGCTGGCCCGGCTCACCGGGCTGACCAGCCGCCGGGTGTGGTCGTCCCAGGACGGCCGCCACCACATCGAGGTGCACGGCGTCTGCCAGGACGGCGGGGACCGGCTCGCCCACCAGGTCGAGGCGGCGCTGGAGTCGATGCCGGGGGTGGACTGGGCGCGGGTGAACGCGCCGTCCGGCCGGGTGGTGGTCGCGACCGGGGAGCCGGCGCCGAAGCTGCGCGACCTGATCGCCACCGTGGCGCGCGTCGAGCGGACCTGCCCGTACGAGCCGGACCCGGACGTCGATCCCCCGCAGCCGCCCGAGGACGGTCCGCGCACGGCGCGGACGTTGGGCGCGCTGCTGTCCGACGTGCTCGGGCTGGGCATCTCCGCGGCCACCCGGGTGCTGCCGCTGACCCCGATTCCCGCCGAGGTGGCCGGACTGCTGAGCGCTGTCGACCTGCACCCGAAGCTGCACGCGCTGGCCGGACTGGGCATCCGCGCCGACCCGCGCGCCGAGGTGTTGTTCCCGCTGGCCGAGGCGGTGGTGCAGGGCCTCACCGGCGGCTGGGCCGGGATCGTGCTCGACGGCGCGCATCGGATCGTGCAGTGGGGCGAGGGCACCGCTCAACTGACCGCATGGCGGCGGGCCGAGCCGCGCCTGACCGGTGCTCCCGAGCACGCGATCGCCCGGGTGCCGGACGGCGAGCGGCCCTGTCCGGTGCCGGACGGGCAGCCCGAGCGCTACGCCAACCGGGTGCTACCGGCCGGCGCGGTCGCCGGGGCGGCGGCGCTGCCGGTGCTGGGGCCGAAGCGCGCCGCCGCGCTGGCGCTGTCCTCGCTGCCCAAGGCGCCCGGTTCCGGGCGCGAGGGGTACGGCGCACAGCTCGGCCTGATGCTCGCCCGACGCGGTGTGATCGCGATGGACCGCACCGTGCTGCGGAATCTGGACCGGATCGACACGGTGGTGCTCGACGCGGCGGTGCTCGGCTCGGACCGGGGCGTCCTGGCCGATCTCGCGCCGCTGGCCGACGCCGACACCGGGCACGTCGCCGCCCGGGCGTTCGCGTTGTTCGACCCGGCCGAACCGGACGCGGTACGCGCCGCCGACGACTGGCGGATCGGCCCGCTGGACCGCCTCGGCGCCGACGATCCCGGGGACACCCCGGACAGCGCCCGGCTGCGCGCCGAAGGCGGACATCTGCTCGGGCTGGCCGAGAACGGCCGGCTCGCCGCCGTCCTGCGGGTCGAACCGGAGCCCGCGCCCGGCGTGGACGCGCTGACGTCGGCCGCCCGGCAGGCGGGCCTGCGGCTCGTGGTCGGCGGCGCGGACGACGGCCGGTACGACTTCGCGGACCTGCTCGTGCCCGGTGGGGCCCGGCTCGCCGACGCGGTGCGCGACCTGCAACGCGAGGGCGCGATGGTGATGGTGGTCTCCGGCGAGCGGTCGGCGCTCGCCGCGTCCGACTGCGGGCTCGGCGTGCACGGCCCGGACGACCTGCCGCCGTGGGGCGCGCACCTGCTCGTCGGCGACGACCTGCGGGTACCCACCCTGCTCGTCGACGCCGCCGGGGTGGCCCGCCGGATGACCGAGCAGAACATCCGGATCGCCATGGCCGGCAGCGGGCTCGGCGCGCTCGGCGCGTTCACCGCCGACCGCCGGCGCCTGCCCGGCCGGACGCTCGCCGCCGTGAACGGTGCCGCGGCGCTCGCGTTCGCGCACGGCGTGTTCCGGGCACACCGGCTGCCGGACCGTACCGGCACCCCGATGCCCGCGCTCACCGCCTGGCACCTCATGCCGGCGCAGACCGTCCTGGACCAGCTCGACACCGGTCCGGCCGGGCTGACCGAGGAGGAGGCGGGCCGACGCCGGCGCGTCGAGGGCGGCGACGAGCACGGGCCGGCCGGGCTGCTCCGCTCGTTCGTCGACGAACTGTCAAACCCGCTGACCCCGGTGCTGGCCGCCGGGGCGGCGCTCTCCGCCGCGTTCGGCTCGCTCGTCGACGCCGCGCTGGTCGGCGGCGTGGTGGGCGGATCCGCGCTGGTCGGCGCCGTGCACCAGCGCAACACCGAACGGTCCCTGGCCGAGCTGCTGTCCCGCTCGGCGGTCACCGCCCGGGTGCTGCGCGACGGCGCGGAGCGGGTGGTGCCCGCCGAGGAGCTGGTACGCGGCGACGTGATCACCGTCAGTTCGGGGGACGCCGTACCGGCCGACTGCCGGGTGCTGACGAGCGACGGGCTGGAGGCGGACGAGTCGTCACTGACCGGCGAGTCGCTGCCGGTGGCGAAAAGCCCGGAACCGGTGGTGGCGGCGGCCATCGCCGAGCGGCACTCGATGCTGTTCGAGGGCACCACGGTGGCCGCCGGGCTCGGCACCGCCGTGGTGGTGGCCACCGGAGCGGAGACCGAGGCCGGGCGGAGCCTCGCCATGGCCCGGCAGGCCCCGCCGGCCAGTGGCGTGGAGGCACGGCTCGGCAAGATGACCAGCAGCGCCGTACCGCTTGCGGCCGCCTCGGCGATCGCTGTCGCCGGCGCAGGGCTGCTGCGGGGCGTACCCCTCGCCGAAACGGCGGCGACCGCCGCGAACCTGGCCGTGGCGTCGGTGCCGGAGGGTTTGCCGTTCCTGGTCAGCGCCGCGCAGCTGGCGGCGGCGCGGCGGCTGGCCGAGCACGGCGCCCTGGTCCGCAACCCCCGAACCATCGAGGCGCTGGGCCGGGTCGACGTGCTCTGCTTCGACAAGACCGGCACGCTCACCGAGGGGAAGTTGCTGCTGGCGGGAGTGGGTACGGGCGACGGCCGGTACGCCGCGCCGGACGAACTCGACGAGCCGCTCCGGTCGACGCTGGCCGCCGCGGTGCGGGCCACCCCGGCCGCTGACGACCCGGACGAGCTGCCGCAGCAGACCGACCGCACGGTACGCCACGGCGCGGACGCCGCCGGGGTGGACGAGCGGACCGGTGCGGCGGGCTGGACCGCCACGGCCGGACTGCCGTTCGAGCCGTCCCGGGGCTACAGCGCCTTCGTCGGGCGGGCCGCCGACGGGCTGCTGCTGAGCGTGAAGGGCGCCCCCGAGTCGGTGCTGCCGCGCTGCGCGACCCGGCGCACCGCCCAGGGTGACCGTCCGTTGGACGCGGCCGGACGCGAGGAGGTGCAAGCCATGCTGGCCGGTCGGGCCGGTGCCGGACATCGCATCCTCGCTGTGGCCGAGTGCCCGGTCTCCACCGAGCAGGTCACCGACGAGCAGGTCGACGGGCTAGTCTTCGTGGGTTTCCTGACGCTCGCCGACGGGGTGCGGGAGAGCGCGCGGCCGGCGGTGGCCCGGATCCGGGCGGCGGGCGTGCACACCGTCATGATCACTGGCGACCACCCGGCCACCGCCGAGGCGATCGCCGCCGCGATCAGCCCGGACGACGGCGGCCAGCGCGTGGTCACCGCCACCGACCTGGACCGGCTGGACGACGCGGCGCTCGCCGAGCGTCTGATGGCCACCGACGTGGTGGCACGCTGCACGCCCGCGCACAAGGTACGGATCATCCAGGCGTTGCAGCGCCAGGACCGCACTGTCGCGATGACCGGCGACGGCGCCAACGACGCGCCCGCGATCCGGCTCGCCGACGTGGGCATCGCGCTCGGCCAGCGAGGCACACCCGCCGCCCGCGCCGCCGCCGACCTGGTGGTCACCGACGACCGGCTGGAGACGATCATCGCCACGCTCGTCGAGGGGCGGGCCATGTGGTCGTCGGTACGGCACGCGCTGAGCATCCTGGTCGGCGGGAACCTCGGTGAGATCGCGTTCAGCGTGCTGACCGCCGCCGCGACCGGCCGGTCCGCCCTGAACGGCCGGCAACTGCTGCTGGTCAACCTGCTGACCGACCTGGCGCCCGCGCTCGCCATCGCGGTCCGCCCGCCCGCCGACGACCGCGCCGACCACCTGCTGCGGGAGGGGCCGGACTCGTCGCTCGGCGGCACCATGACCCGGGAGATCGGGCTGCGCGCGGCGTCGACCACGCTGGGCGCGACCGCCGGCTGGACGATCGCCCGGTGGACCGGCACCCAGCGGCGTGCCGGCACCGTCGCGCTGGCCTCGCTGATCGGCACGCAGCTCGGCCAGACCGTACTGGCCGGCGGCACCAGCCCCAGCGTGCTCGCCGCCACCGCCGCGTCGGTAGGTGTGCTCGTGGCGGTGGTGCAGACGCCTGGTGTCAGCCACTTCTTCGGCTGCACCCCGCTCGGCCCGGTGGGCTGGACCATCGCCACCGGCTCGGCGCTCGGTGCGACGTTCGCCAACGGCGCGCTGACCAGGCTGGTGGACCGCCTGCCGCAGCCCGGCTCGCACGGGCGTCCCGATCAGGGGTCCGGCGAAGGAAATGACGCCTGAGGTGACACGGCCCGGTTCTAGTGCCAGGTGGCGGCGGCCCGGCGCAGCCGGTCGTTGATCGCGCGGCCCACACCGGCCTCCGGGACCGGCTCCGCGACGATCTCGGTCACCCCGGCCGCGTCGAGCCGGTGCAGCGCGTCGAACAGCCGCGCCGCCGCCGTCGTCACGTCGCCGTCGGGCGACAGCACCTGCACCGCCGCCCAGTCGCCGTCCGCCGGTGGCTCCCGGAAGGCCAGGAAGCCCCGCCGGCCGCCGCCGGGCCCGGCCGCCGCGCCCAACCGCAACGGGGTACGCGGGGCGTAGTGCGCGGCCAGCGTCCCGGGCGCGACCGGTTGGCCGGAGCTGCCCTGGCGCACCTCGACCGGGCCGACCGCCTCGACGATCGCCTCGACCGGCAGCGCACCCAGCCGCAGCACCACCGGCCGGTCACCTCGCGCGTCCACGATCGTCGACTCGATCCCGCACCGGGTGGGCCCGCCGTCGAGCACCACGTCCACCGCGCCGCCCAGCCCGGCCACCACGTGTTCGGCCCGGGTCGGGCTGAGCTGGCCGAACCGGTTGGCGCTCGGCGCGGCCACCGGTACACCGGCGGCCGCGATCAGCGCCCGCGCCGACGGCTCGTCCGGTACGCGTACCGCCATGGTGTCCAGGCCGGAGGTGACGATCGGCGGGATGGCCTGCGGCCGGTCCACGATCAGGGTGAGCGGGCCGGGCCAGAAGCGTTTCGCCAGCGCGGCCACCGCCGCGGGCACCTCGCCCACCAGTGCGGCCAGGTCGGCGGCGTCGGCCAGGTGGCTGATCAGCGGGTCGAAGCTGGGCCGGGCCTTCGCCTCGAAGATACGCGCCGCGGCCCGGGCGTCGAGCGCGTTGGCGCCCAGCCCGTAGACCGTCTCGGTGGGGAAGGCGACCAGCCCGCCGGCGCGCAGGACGGCGGCTGCCTCGTCGACGCCGCGCTCGGCCGGCAGGACGCGCGGGGATCCGGTGCTCACGCTTCCGACGCTAGCCTGCCCGGTCGGCCGCCCCGGCAAGACCCTGCCGGCTTGCCGTCCCGGGGTGGCGGGGCGTCCAGTCGCGTGGGTCGGTGGCGGGGTCCGTGTCGGGAAGCGTGGGCGCGTCAGTGGGATAGAGGCCGGCGGCGAAGCCGTACACCTGGTCCCCGGCTCGGGGGATCTGCACGAACCGCCGGGCCAGCGCCTGCACCTCCGCCCAGAACTCGCGGGCGTCCTCGATCGGGATGCGCGCGTGCACGAGTGTGCACCGCAGCTCGTCGGCGGCGTGTGCGGCGGCCGATTCGGCGGCTGCCCCGGCGAGCCCGTTGATCAGGGACACCACCTGCTCGTCCTCGGCCCGGCTGAGCGCCCCGACGTAGTAGGTGCGTGCCACCCGCCCGTAGAACCGCTCCTCGATGGCGCGTACCCGCCGGGTCCGGACCACGCGCAGCAGACCGGCGTCGACCAGTTGGTTCACGTGGTACGCCACGCTGCTCTTGGGCCGGTCGACGGCGCGGGCCATCTCGTTGACGGTGGCGGCGCGCTCCAGGAGCAGTTCGAGCAGCGTGCCCCGCAGCGGGTCGGCGAGCGCGCGCAACTGCTCCGGAGCGGTGACCACGAGCAGGTCGTCGAGGTCGTAGTCCGGGATCCGCTGATTGACCGACATTTCTCGACCGTTCTAAGATTCTGGTTCGTTCGCCTACTCAGGAGTGTAGTGATGGCCGAGATCGTGCTCCTCCACCACATCCAAGGGCTCACGGATGGTGTCCGCGCGCTCGCCGACTCCCTGCGTTCCGGCGGGCACACCGTGCACGCCCCCGACCTCTTCGACGGCGAACGGCCGGCCACCATCGAGGACGGCGCCGCGCTGGTCAAGCGGATCGGCGGCGACGTCCTCGGCCGGCGCGCCGACACGCTCGTCGCCGACCTGCCCGCCGACCTCGTCTACGCGGGCGTCTCCTGGGGTGCCGCCATCGCCCAGCGACTCGCCCAGACCCGGGCCGGCGCCCGGGCCGCCCTGCTCTACGAGGCGTGCCTGCCGGTGACCGGCGAGTGGGCCATCGGTCCCTGGCCCGACGGGGTGGCGGTGCAGGTGCACGGCATGGAGCGGGATCCGTTCTTCGGGCTGGAAGGGGACGTGGACGCCGCTCGCGAGCTCGTGTCGATCGTCGGTCCCGAGCGCGCCGAGCTGTACGTCTACCCCGGCGACCGGCACCTTTTCACCGACAGCTCGCTGCCCTCGTACGACGCGCAGGCGACAGCGCTGGTGGTGAGCCGCAGCCACGAGCTGCTCGACCGGCTCGGCTGACGCCTACCCGTACTGTGCGATCTGGATCAGGTTGCCGCAGGTGTCGTCGAACACCGCGGTGGTCACCGGACCCATGGCGACGGGTTCCTGGGTGAACAGCACGCCGAGGCCGCGCAGCCGGTCGTGCTCGGCGGCCACGTCGTCCACCGCGAACTGCGTCAGCGGGATGCCGTCGGCCGCGAGCGCCTCCTTGAACGCCTTGGCGGCCGGATGGGCGTCGGGCTCCAGCAGCAGCTCCACGCCGTCCGGGGTGTCGGGCGAGACCACTGTGAGCCAGCGGTACTCCCCGGTCGGCACGTCGGTCTTCTTCACGAAGCCGAGCACCTCGGTGTAGAAACGCAGGGCCTTGGCCTGGTCGTCGACGTACACGTTGGTGAGGTTGATTCTCACGGATTCTCCCGGGTCGGTTCGGTGGACCTGAGCCATCGCTCAGTGATGGACCGCAGCGGCCGGATGTCGAGGTGGTGGAACTTGTAGCGACCCTGCCGCCGCGTGACGATCAGGCCGGCGGCCTCCAGGACGTCGAGATGCTGGGAGATCGCCTGTCGGGACGAGCCGACCTGGTGCTTGGTGGCCAGCCGGCCGCAGATCTCGAACAGGGTCTGACCGTCGCGCTCGGTCAGCTCGTCGAGGATCAGGCGGCGGGTGGGATCGGCCAGCGCCTGGTACAGATCGCCCACGTCATCCAGCATATGCAAGTCACGGCTTGCCTATCAAGCCGTCTTCTCAGGTATCGGAGGACGTCATGCCCGGATACATCCTCACCGGCGCTCCCGGCTCCGGTAAGACTGCGCTCCTGCGCCACCTGGAAATCGACGGCTATCCCGTCGTGGAGGAGGCCGCAACCGACGTGATCGCGCTCGACCAGGCGCTCGGCCGACCGGAGCCGTGGCGTGAGCCGGATTTCGCCGACCGGGTGCTGGACCTCCAGCGGAGACGCCGGCGCCGAGCCGACGTCCATGCCGGCCTCGTGGTCTTCCACGACCGCTCGCCCGTCTGCACGCTCGCGTTGTGCCGTCACCTGGGTATGACACCGCCACCCGCCCTGTTCGACGAGGTCGAGCGCATGACAACGGATCGCCGGTACGAGCGGACCGTCTTCTTCGTACGGAATCAGGGCTTCGTCGAGGCGACCGCCGCGCGCCGGATCAGCTTCGAGGAGTCGCTCGCCTTCGAGCGGGTCCACGAGCTGACCTACCGGGAGGCGGGATTCGAGTTGGTCGAAGTGCCGGCCGGACCGCTGGCGACCCGGGTGACGGTGATCAGGCGGGCAGTCGATCCAGGTGAACCGTCATGAGATGCGGAACCACCACCGGCCTCGACGTACGGGAGCCGACGCCGACGTCCAAGCTCGGGCCCGGTTCGTGGTCGGGGGCGCCATCCGCCGAAGTCCCGTCAGCAGCGTGATCGCGTTGCCCACCGCGCTGGCGGCGATCCACAGTGTCGTCCACCATCGGGCCCGAACGGCGTCCGGCCTGGGCTGTACGGGTAGCTGCCCAGCCTGAATGTGCGGACGAGTGGCGATCGGAGGGTCGCGGGTGACGTGAGCAGTTCACACACTACCCCAATTGTCCACTTAATAGGCATTTGCTCTGTAGGGTCGTGTTGCCTTCTCGATAGTCGGGAAGGGACTGAATGAGCAGAGGCGAGAACGTGAGACTAACCCGGCGAATTTCCGCCACCGGAGCGATGGCGATCGCCGTCGGAGCCGTAGCGCTGTCGAGTACAACCCCAGCGCTCGCCGCGCCCGGCGATGCCAGCGCGCGCGGCGTCGTGGTCGACCTGTCCGCAGCCGTGGCCGGCGTTCCGGTGATCACGGCCGACGCGGTGATCGGCAGCGCGACCGCGCCGGCCGGCGGCGGCACGGACACCGACACCGCCCTGGCGATCACCATCCCGGGTGCCCTGGGCGTGACGGCCTCGGGCACGGTGGTCGAGGTAAGTGCAACCCGGGGTGAGACGGCATCATCGGCCAACGCCGAGATCGCCGACCTGGCCCTGGCCATCCTCGGCACACCCGTAATCGACGCCGAAGTGATCACCGCGGCGGTCAACTGCCCACAGACCGGCACGCAGACAGCGGACACCTCCTTCACCGGGCTCGAACTGTTCGGCGATCCGGTAGTCCTGTTGCCGAACACTCCTGGTGTCACCGCCAGCGCAGCGGTCACGGTCCCGGGCCTTGTCGGCGCCGCACTGAACGCCAGGCTCACCAACGTCGAAACTGTGACCGAAGACGGTGCTGTGGCCATCGCCGTACAGGCGACCCTCAGGTTGACAGGCACTATCGTCGGCGGGCCGTTGCTGGACATCCCTGTCGGCACCGTCATCCTCGCCGAGGCGCGCTGCGAGCGTCCGCTCGGCCCGTCGCCGACCCCGACGCCGACGCAGCCCACGCCTTCGCCGACCCAACCCACCGCGCCGCCCACGGACGGCCCGACCCAACCACCGACGGCCAGCCCCAGCCCGATCCTTCCCGTGACCGGCACGGACGCGACCGGGTTGTGGTGGCTGTTCGGCATCGGCGCCGCGATGGTGACCCTCGGCGGCACCGCCTTGGTGATTCTGCGCCGACGCCGCATGTCACCTATCGCGTGACGTCAGCCTCCTGAAGTAGATCACCGCGAGGGGTTTCCGGCCTGTCGGCTGGAAACCCCTCGTTGATTGGCTCCCGGTAGGCCTGGAGGTCTTCGAAGCCGTAGCCATCGCCGCAGCCCGTCCACCAGCGTCGGCGGACCGCCAGGCAGCGCGACGGAGCGCCACCTCCGGCACCGCCTACCCGAGCAGGGCCTACCGAGGACGTACCTGCTTGCCCAGCTCAGGAGCTATGGGTGGGCCGGAGGTACCACAATGCGAACCGCCCCGCGACGATCGCCGGTGACCCGCTTCCACTCAGGATGGCCGCCCCAAGGGCATCAGGCCGACACCACGATCCGTGCGACTGCGGGAGCGTTCGCCGAGCCGACGCTCCACAGCCTCGACGCCATCGACCTGGCCATCGCCCACGTGCTGACCGGTGAGTCCGGCACGGCACTGATACAGAGTTCGGCCACTCGTGCGGCAGCGAGGCCACTACATCGGCCGGCCTGCCTGCGTCTCCGCGACCTTGCACCCATCCCATCACCGTGTACGGGTTGAGCGGTTCATCGGTCCGGTCGGCGAGCCCGCGCGAGGGTCAAGGGTCAGAGCCCCTCAGCCTGCGGCTTCGCCACAACAGCGGCGGGTCGCCGGACTTGACCAGGGGGCGCTACAAACGGTAGGCGTTGCGCCGATGGCGGATCGAGTGGACCTCCACGACTCGTTTTGCCTCGTTGATCCGGTAGATGATCCGGTAGGTGCCACGCCGAGCGGAGTGGAAACCGTCGAAAGGTTCGTCGAGAGGCTTGCCTACCCGATACGGGTTGATCGCGATCGCCCGCTGGATGGTTTCCGTTGCCGCGATCGCCACCTCCAACGGCAGGTCCTCGTGCAGGTTGCGGCGAGCCTGCCGGGAGAACATCACCGTGTACGGGCTGAGCGGCTCGTTGGTGTGATCGTCCACCCGCTTGCCGCCTGGAGGCATCAGGCCGCCCTGCTTCGACGCCGCTCCAACTCGGCACGCACCTCGTCCATCGAGAACGTGTCGCCGGCTGCGAAATCCTCCCGTGACTGGCGCAGGTCTACGAGGGCTTCGTCGTCGGACAGCAGGTCGAGCGTCTCTCGCATCGACTCATACTCGGCCACCGAGATCAGCATCACGTCGGCGCGGCCGTTGCGGGTGATCGTGAAGTGGTCGTGCTCCCGGGCGACCCGGTCGGCGAGTTCGGCGATCCGAGCCTTGGCTTCGGTGATGGGGATGGTCTCCATGACGACCACAATAGCGACCGGTCATAATTATGACCAAGTGAAGTTCGTATCGCGGCTCAGCCCCTGCCCGCTCATTGGGCTCCAGTACCTGCACGGCGCTGACATCCACGAGATCATTCAGCGCGTGGTTCCCGCCGGGGGACGAGGTCGAAACCCGCCTCGCCCCAGCCCTCGAACTCCTTCGGGACCAAGCACACGACGTCTACGATCTGGCCGCACATGGCGGCGGTACGGAATCCGGTCGCCGGACCCGCCCCGGTGTGAGGGGGATCGGGTCCAGGGCGTGGTAGCACGACCAGAATATCGGCCTTGAACTGCGGCTTTGCGGCTCGCGAACCTTTCCGTTTGGATATCCGTTTCGGCGGGCCGGAGGTACCACCATGCGAACCAAACCGCCACGATCGTCGGCGACCCGCTACCCCTGCCACCAGTCGGAGCGTCCGGCAGGTAGGGCTGCGAGCGCGGCCCGTGTTCAGCGCCTGCCCTCTCAACACGACGACGCGGCGGTCATGGTCAGTAACGTTTCGCGCCGGGTGTTACTGGGCCCAGCCGTTGTCGGCGAGGTGCGGATCCGCCGGAGAGAACGCACCTTCGTGCTGCCGCCGGAGTTGATCGGCCGCGACGTCGCGGGTCGGGTGAGCCGTTGCGACAGGCGGCCGTGCCCGGCAGCCTCCTACTCTCCAGCCGGTCGACGTTGATCTGACGCCTCTGGTGACTGGGCTGCAGCGTGGCCGTGGTGGCATCCGATCGTGCCGCGGGCGGGCCGTGAACCAGATCGCTCTCTCGGGCGACTGTCATTGTGTGGCAGGCCGAACGGACGGGAGGCGACGTGGATCGGGTCGGACGTGATGCGCTGCTGGTCGTGCGCGCGCAGCTCGGAGACCGGAAGGCGCTGGCCGAACTGGTCGGGCATTGGCACGACCCGCTGTGGCGGTATGTGCGACGGATGCTCGACGGGCCGGGTCGGGCAGACGACGTGAGCCAGGACGTGTGGGCGAGTGCGCTGAAGGCGCTGCCACGTCTGCAGCAGCCGGAGCGGTTTGCCCCGTGGCTGTTCACCATCGCCCGACGTTCGGTGACAAACCACCTGCGGGAGAAGTACACCCAGGCGGACCCAGTCGACGGCGACGGGACCGGCGACGACGATATCTCGGCCGTTTTGAACCGGGCGCAGGTGGCCGAGGGTCTGGTTGAGCTGCCGGTCCGAGAACGCGAAGTGCTGATCTTGTTCTATCTCCATGACCTGGCACTGGAAGAGTGCGCGCAGGTGCTGCAGATCCCGTCGGGAACGGTCAAATCCCGGTTGTTCCGGGCCCGGCGACTGTTGCGGGACTCCCTGGTCGAGAAGGGGTATTCGTCATGACCGAACGACCTGGATACACCCCGGACCACATCGTACGGGCGATGTCACTGCCGCGCCGCGTCGGTGTTCTCGTAGCCGGACTGGGCGGTCTGGCCGGGTCCACGACCATCGGCCTGTTGTGGGCCACCGAGCCCGGGGCGTTGCCGGCTGGGACCAAGCTCGTTTTCGCTGCGATGATCCTCGTTGGCGTGACCTGGGCATGCTTCGCTGGCTGGGCGCTGATCCGCCGGCCACTGTTCGCAGTGGACCGGGTGATCACAGGCTGGCTCGCGGCCACCTTCAGCTTCCTAACGACCGGCGGCACGGTCGCGGTCGCAGTCAACCGCACGAGCACCGTCGGCGTCCTGGCCGCTGGGGGCCTGGGTCTGATCCTGATCGTCGTCTCGAGCACGATGCTGATCCGCGCCCGCGCCTACCGGGCGACACTGCTCGCCCGCAAGCGCGAACTAGAAGACCACAAACCGTAAGAAAGCACACATCAATGCTCAGCCAAGCCTGAATCACCAGTCACGCCGTAGAGGGAGAAACCATGAACGCGCGCAAGCCCGCCCCCATCGGTCCGCTGGCCCTGGCCCTGCGCCATCTTCGACCCGAGTCTGCGGGCCGCCGTGTCGCCGTACTCACCGTGGTCTTCGCCGTGGCCCTGCTGGCCGGTATCGCCCTACTCCTGCGCTGATCACTGGCGGACCGCCGCCAACTCAACGGCAGCGGCCACCTCCGCCAAGGACTCGCTGATATGTCGTCGGGACGTCACCCACTCTCGTCGGGCGCCACGCTCGGAGTGTCACGATCAGCACGCCTCGGCGGCCATGACGCTGACCCACGGATCCACCACCGGGGTGCAAGGTTCCGGCGGCTGCCCGGCAGTGTGCCCACGGCATCGGCCGTGGCCTGCGTTTCAGCCACCGTGCGCCCCTCAGCTGGGTATCCGTTTGGGTTACGGGTCAATAACTCAGTCCCGGCGGCTGACGTTGACCTGGTGCACAATCGAGGGCGGATGCGCCGTGACAGCTTTCGATGAGCGGGGGTGGAAGTGGTCCGAGAGCGAGTGCTGGAGGAGCTGCAACGGCAGCCCCGTTGGTGGCCTTGGATGATGCTGGTGTCGACCACGTGCACCTTCGCTGCGCTGCTGTTCAGCGGCCCGGGCCATCGGTTCGGTGGCCCGGTGTTGTACTTCGTTGCGCTGTGTGGGTCCGGGGCTCTGCTCGTGCTATCGATCGCCCTGGTGGTGTTGCGGCACCGGAGCGGCGGCGTTGCCGACCTCCAGATAGAGCCGGCGCAGCAGCGACGGCAGTGATCGGCCGGCCAGTTGCTCGACCTCCGCGACTGCGGCAGGCGGCGCGGCTCGGAGCGACCCTACCCGGCTGGGGGGGGAACCTCGTCGCAGCATGATCGCGTCCGATGGTGGGCCGGAGGTACCACCATCGAACCACTTCGCCACGGTCGCCGGTGATCCGCTGCCGCTACGCCCACGCCGCTCCTGAGCCTGATCGGCGGTTCAAGGCCAGGCGTTTGGGCCATCTGACGAGCAACCCCGGCAAGCTAGGTAGGCATGGGTCGGTCGTCGACGACTCGTTTCATGACAAGAGTCGAGTTCAGTCGCTGGACGCCGGGGAGCGCGGACAGAACATCGTCCTCGAGCTCCTGGTACGCGGCGAGGTCAGTTGTGACGATGCGGAGCAGGTAGTCGGGGTCACCGAAGAGCCGCTGGGCGAGCAGCACGCTCGGGACCTCGGACACAGCTTTCTCAAAGCTCAGCAGTGTCTCCCGGTCCTCCTGCCGCATAGTGACGAAGAGCAGCGCTTCGAACGTGAGCCCGAGTGCGACCGGGTCGACGATCGCGCGGTAGCCCTGGATGGTGCCGTCGCGTTCCAGGGCACGCAGCCGGCGGTGGCAGGGCGACACACTCAGCTGCACCCGCTTGGCGAGTTCGGTGATCGTCAGGCGGCCATCGCGCTGCACCTCAGCACGGATTTTCCGGTCGACCGCGTCCACGAGGTGGATCGTTCCACAGTCAGCCCTAAGAACGGCACAGAGTTGGAACCCTTTTCGGGGCAATCCGTCCTAGCCTTTCCACATCCGATCAGCGACGAAAGGGGCCGTCTCGTGCCCGTGAGCTCCGTCGTCGGCTTCTGGGCCGTCGCCGCCCTGCTGATCGCGGTCCCCAGCCCCGACTGGGCGTTCGCGATCAGCGCAGGGCTACGACGCCATGTCCTTCCCGCGGCCGGTGGCATCGTGCTCGGGTACGTCTTCATGACGGTCGTGGTGGCAGCTGGCCTCGGCCTGCTCATTGCCTCCACCCCATCCGCGTTGACCGCACTCACGCTGACCGGTGGCATCTACCTGATCTGGCTCGGCATCAAGACGGTCCGTCACCCCGCAACCGTCGACCGACCGGTCGGGGGGGGGCGATGAGCAGCGCGCGTGGGACCGTGCTGCAAGGCATGGCCGTAAGCGGCCTCAACCCCAGAGCGGGGGGTGGTGCTTCACTAGTTCACTCGCAGCGCTCGTCAACTCCTCAAAGTCCTCGCGGTACACCTCAGCGAGCAGCGCCTCCCGCGTGGGGAAGTGCCGGTAGAGGGTCCCCTGCCCTACACCAGCCGCCGCGCGCGACGGACTGCATCGTCGCGGCTCCATCGGCGGCGAAGGCGAGACGTGCGACATCGACGATGCGTGCGCGATTTCGCAGAGCGTCTGCGCGCTGTAGTAGGGCAGCAGGACACCGCCGCTGCCCACCCGGATGCGCGTCGTGACCGCCGCGACGGCGGCCGCGACCACCTCTGGCGACGCGCAGGCTGCCCGGCCGGGCCCACGCCAGCCCTTCTACCGCCGACAACAGCCTTCCTGCGGGTTGACAGGCATCGATCAGGACAGCTTAAGGAGGTGGTCTCGCACCCTGCCACGCCGGTGCCGGACGCGTCGTTGACCAGGCTCTCCCCCGCCGGGCTGGTGACGACCCGGCGGGGGAGTCTACCCGCCGGCCTCGGCCGGGCACCCGACCGCGCTGCTGCGAACCCGGGGCGGACGGAGAGGCGTCGGTCCGGACGTCGACGCGGCACGTCCGGGTCTCCCCGACAGCACTATCGACCAGGGGAATGGCCTGGTGGGCCGGAGGTACCACCATGCGAACCACACCGCCACGATCGCCGGTGAGCCGCTTCCACTCAGGATGGCCGGTCCAAGGGCGTCAGGCCGATGATCCTCGGGCGGCCGCCGTCAGGACGCGGCGAGCAGTCGGATC